>JAXDOV010000208.1:0-25649 GCA_034668705.1 Sphingomonadales bacterium | reverse complement strand
GTGCCGCAGGCGAGCGCTTCCGCCAGCGCGTTCGGAAAGCCTTCCCAGCGCGAGGGGAAGACGAACAGCTCCGCCCGCGCCACCCAGGCCCAGGGATTGTCGGTGAACGCCTCGAAGCGGACGCGATCGGCGATCCCCAGCGCGGCGGCCAGCGCACGAAGCTCCGCCTCACGGGCGCCGTGGCCGACGATGACCAGCTCATGGCCGGCGCAGGCCGCGCTGGCGGCGAAGGCGCGGAGCAGGAGGTCGTGGCCCTTCTGCCGCTCGAGCCGGCCGACGGCGACGATGAACGGCCGCGACGGCGGCTCCGCCAGCGGCTCGGCGGCGCGCGCGCGGACGCTGTCGACGTCGATCGGGTTGTGGATCACCCGCAGCCTCTCTTCCGGCACGTCGAACGCCCGGTGAAGGTCGCCCGCCATCTCGCGGGCATTGACGAGGACGCAGTCGGCCGCGCGGTAGCAGCGCCGCGTCGCCGCTCTCGCCACCCGCGCCGCGAACCGGCCCGACGCCTCGTCCTCGATCGCGCGCAGGGTGTTGTTCCCCTCCCGCGCGATCCAGGCCGGCCGTCCGGCTCCCATTCCCGCCATACCCCAATTGACGACGAGGTTGGTGCCCTTGGCGAAGCTCATCACCACGTCCGGCCGCAGCTCGCGGACGATGCTGCGATAGACGAGCGGCGCGACCGCCGCGCTCATCGCCAGCCGGTGCGGCGCATAGAAGCTGCGGTCGGTGCCTTCCGAGGGGAACCAGCGTTCGCCCCAGTCGCGATGGGAGACGCGTTCCGGATCGACCAAAGGAAGATAGGGCCCCGCGCGGCGCAGCAGCCCCATGCGCATGTCGAACCGGGCGGGATCGCTCCGGTTCATCAGGTGGACCGCGACCCGTTCGGCGCCGCCGCCGTTCAGCCAGGACAGCAGCAGCAGCACCCGGAGCCGGCCCCCGTCGGCGGGGCGGAGGGGAAGATCGGGTCCCATTCGCCAGCTCCTTGCCCCCTTCCCCGGCCTATGGCAACCGGAGCGGAGAGGTTGCTTTTCTGCCCGTTTATTCGCTTCTCATCGGCTCAGACAGTTTCTGGAAACGCGCCGCCGAGGATATCGGGCGCGCCCGCTCGCGCCTGCTCGTCCAGGCGATGACCTTCGAAGGCGATGCCGCCGGCCAGGCGGTCGCGGATGCGGTTCGGCAGAGCGATGCGGCGGATCGCCGGGTGCTGGTCGACGACTATACCCGCGTCGTCGTCAGCGACCGTTTCGTGCTCTCGCCCCATTATCTGCTGAGCAAGGCGTTCCGGGCCGAAATCCGGGCGACCCGGGCGATGTTCTCGGGCCTGGCGGCGGCCGGAATCGGCGTCAGGGTGACCAACCCGATCGCCGGCAGCCTGCTCCGCTACGGCGTCCGCAACCACAAGAAGCTGATCGTCGCCGACGACGTCGCCTATCTCGGCGGGTTCAACTTCAGCGATCACAATTTCGCCTGGCACGATCTCATGCTGCGGATCGAGGGGCCGGGCCCGGCCGATTTCCTCGCCGGGGATTTCGACGCGACCTGGCGCAGCGAGGCCGGCTTTCGTGAGGCGGCGTTCGACGGGCTGCGCCTGTGCGCCCTTGACGGCCGCACCAACGCGGTCGGATTCGCGCCTTTGTTCGAGGCGATCGAGCAGGCCTCGGAGCGGATCTGCGTCGTCAGCCCCTATCTCTCCTTCCCCTTCGTCGAGGCGCTGGCGGCGGCGGCGCGGCGGGGCATCGAGGTCGAGCTGCTGACGCCGCTCGCCAACAACAAGCCGATGGTCCTCTATTATCTGCTCGACGCCGCCCGCCGCGCCGGCTTCCGGATCGGCCTGATGGGTCACATGTCCCACCTCAAGGGGATGGTCATCGACGATCGTCTGCTCGTCCTGGGCTCGACCAATTTCGATTTCCCAAGCTATCATTCGATGGAGGAGCATATGGCGCTGATCGAGGATGCGGCGCTGATCCGGGCATTCGAGGCCGAGGTGCTGGCGCCGATCCGCGCCGATTTGCTGCCGGCGCCGTTCACGCCGCCGCGCTGGCAGGTGCTGCGCAGCGGCACCATCCTGCGCATGGGCGGCGCGGTGGTGAAGCTGATGGGCCGCACGCGCCGAACCGCCGTGGACTGGAAGGATTAGGGTCCGGACCTAGAGCATTGCGCGAAAAGGTGGGTACCGGCTTTCGCAAAAAGCAACGCGATAACAAAGATTTCTAGAGCATTGGGCGATTCAATCTAATCGCCCAATGCTCTAGCGATATTTCAGGCGGATCCTGATCTCCGTCTGGGGCGCGTGGACCGGGAAGCGCACCGAGCCGAAGGACGGCAGGCCGAAGAAGGTCGCCGGATTGTTGGAGAAACCGCCGCCTTCCTTGGGCAGGCCGAATGCGTTGCGGTCGTATTTCCGGTTCGCATTCTCGTCATGATAGGCGACGATCGCCCAGATGCCGGGCTTCGGCACCCAGATGCAGACGCGGGTGGTGCCCTGGCGGGCCGGCACGCGGCCGACATAGAGCGAGCCGCGATGGGCGAGGAAGCGGCTCGAATCGTCGGCATAGAGGGTGACGGCGATCAGCCCGGTGCTCGAGCGCACGTTCTGGACGTCGACATAGAGCCGGACCGTGCCGGGATGGCCGGTGCAGGCCCCGCCCCCATTGCCGCTGCCGTCGCTCTCGGCATCGTCGGCGGCGAAGGCGGGCTGGCCCCAGGAAAGCGCCAGCAAGGCGGCGACGGCAGGCAGGCGGAAAAAGCGGCGCATATCGTTCCGTTCGATTGATCCACCCCCTGGCGGCATCATCAAAGCGGGCGATTGCGGCATTTTGAAGACGTCAGGCCGCGGCCCGGACGTCTTCGGCGAGGAATTCGGCGAGCGCGGCCGCCGCCATCGGCCGGCCGATATGATAGCCCTGGCCGGTGTCGCAGCCCATTTCGGCGAGGAAATGAAGGCAGGCTTCGTCCTCGATGCCCTCGGCGACGATCTTCATGCCGAGCTGATGGGCGAGCTCGACGGTCGAGCGGACCATGATCGCGTTGCGGCTGTCGGTGACGATGGTCTGGACGAAGCTCTTGTCGATCTTGAGCTCGGTCGCCGGAAGCTTCTGGAGATAGCCGAGCGAGGACTGGCCGGTGCCGTAATCGTCGATCGAGATGCCGATGCCGAGCGAGCGCCAGCTGGAAAGGGCCGCGATCGCCTGCTCGGGACGGGCCATCGCCGCCGATTCGGTCACCTCGACCGTCACCCGCGACGTCGGCAGCTCATGGCTTTCGAGGATCCTGCCGACCGCCTCGATGAACTCATGGTCGGCGAGCAAGGTCGCGGAGACGTTGACGGCGACGCCGATCGGGTGGCCCGCTCGCTCCCAGGCCAGCGCGTCGTCGAGTGCTTGGTGGAGCACGTGGAAGGTGATGTCCCGCGCCCGGCCCGCCTGCTCGATCACCGGGATGAAATTATCCGGCCCGATCGGCCCCCGCGTGGGGTGGGTCCAGCGCACCAGAGCCTCGACCGCGACCACCCTGCCGGTACGGATGTCGAGCTTGGGCTGATAGGCGTTCCAGAGCTGGCCGTCGGCCATGGCGGCGTCGAGCTCGCCGAGCAAAGAGAGCTGCCAGTCGATCGCTTCGCCGTCGGCGTCGATGAAGCGGCGCCAGCGGGCGCCGTGCTGCGCCGCCTGCACCGCGGCGAGGCCGGCATTGGCGATGAGTTGGCGCGTCCCCAGGCCGGTCCCGCATGCGGAGCCGAAGGCGAGGACGACGTCGACCGGCCGGCCGCATTCGATCGGAGCGCGCATGATCGCGGCGATCGCATCGAGCCGGTCCTCCAGATCGCCTTCCTCGGCCGGGTCCTCGATCCAGGCGAGGCTCGCCGCCTCGACATGGTAGATTTCGGAACCGGGCCGGGCGAAGCGAAGCCGTTCGGCCACGCGCTGGACGAGCAAAGCCGTCGCGGCGGGGCCGAGGCCCGAGCCGATCGCCTCGAACCGGTCGAGGCGGGCGACGACGACGCTCGCCACCGGCCTTTGCGAGGCGGCCGCTTCGAGCGCGCCGAGATTGGGGAGGCCGGTGGCGGCGTCGGTCAGCGCCTTGTCGAGATAGCGCTCGAAGGCGAGAGCCGCGCCGCCGAGCAGCACCGCCGCTGCCAGCGCGGTCAGCGCCGGCGCCACCGGTATGCTGAGCGCCAGCCAGGTCTCGGTGGCGAGGGGCACGGCCAGCATCGCGCCGAGCCCAAGCGCATAGCAGGCGGCGCGGAGCCTGCGGCTGCGCAGGCGCGCCGCCGCCAGCACCATCAGCAGCGCCAGAGCGAGCGACCAGAAGGCGGCGAGCGACCAGGGCACCGGGCCCTCCATCAGAGTCTCCGCCGCCAGCGCCTGGATGACCACGCCGGGGATCACCCCGTGCCGCGGCACCGCATAACGGTCGCCGATCTCGATCGCGGTCGCGCCGATGATGAACCTCTTGCCGGCGATCTCCCGCGCCGGCACCCTGCCGGAAATGAGGTCGATGACGCTGAGGCGGGGAATGGTCGTCGGATCGATCGAATAGTCGACGTCGAACGAACGGCCCACCTCGGCGTTGCGCTCGGCGACGAGGGTCGAAAGGCTCGGCCGCGGCGTGTCGAAGGTGGTCATGCCGAGCGGCATTTGCCTGATATAGCCGTCGCGGTCGGGTATGACCGTTACGGCCGATAGAAAAACATGATTCCTCAGCATCTTATTTGGCTGAGTATCGATAAAATGCGAAGTATCGCCGCCGCCTCGATACTGGCGGAGCGTCGGCAGCGAGACCGTTCCGTCGGCCCGGGCGAGGGCGTCCGCGAGCCTCGCATCCTCGGCCGGCGTCGACGAGGTCGAAAGGTCGACGTCGAAGGCGATGGAGCGGGCGCCGGCGCCGTGGAGCGCGTCGACCACCGCGGCGTGGATGCTGCGCGGCCAAGGCCATTTGTCGATCGCCGCGAGGCTCTTCTCGTCGATCTCGACGATCTCGATCCGGCCGCTCGCGGGATGCGCGCGCAGGCCGTCGCGCATACTCCTCAGCTGCTGATCGAGCGCCCGCCCCTCGCCACCGGCGAGCACGGCCAGGCCCGCCAGCGCCGCGCCCGCGACGATCGCATGGCGGCGCCAGCACAGGAAAGCGGGGGCGACTCGTTCGAGGCCGATCTTCATAGGGGAGCGTCCCCCCGCGCCGCCCGAACGGACGCGGGCGGACCTGTCCTCAGCCGCCCTTGGGCGGCTTGCCGGGGACCGGGGCGGTGATCGTACCGATCAGGCCGCCGATCAGTCCCTTTCCCTTGCCGTCGCCGTTGGATTTGTCGGGCTTGTCCGGTTTGTCGGGCTTCTCCGGTTTGTCGGGTTGGTCGGTCTTGCTGGGTTGGTCGGTCTTGCCGTCGGATCCGCCGCCATTGCCGTTGCCGTTGCCGTTGCCGCCGGAATTGCCATTGCCGCCGGAGCTGCCGTCGGGCTTGTCCGGCTTGTCGGCCTTGTCGTCGGATCCGCCGCCGTTCGAATTGCCGGTACCGCCGTCGCCCTTGTCGCTGCCGGAGCCGCCGTTCGACCCGCCCGAATTGCCGTTCCCGTTCCCGTTGCCGTTGCCGGAACCGCCATTGCCCTTGCCGGCGTCGGAGCTGTTCGAATTATCGGGATTGCCGTTGCCGTTGCCGTTCCCGGAACCGCCGCTGCCGCTGCCGCTGCCGGAGCCGCTATCGTCCGGCTTGCCGCTGCCGCTGCCGCCGGAGTTGCCGTTGCCGCCGGAGTTGCCGCTGCCGCCCGAGCTGCCGCTGCCGCCATTGCCTGCACCCGCGCCGGAGCCACTGCCGCCGCCGGAGCCGCCGCTGCCGCCATTGTCGCGGCGCGCGGTCTCTCCCTTGCTCACGTTGGCGGAAGCGAGGGCCAGGTTGTTATTGCCTTGCACCAGGCCCCTGGTGACGTCGGCGAGCGAGACCGGCGCTGCCGCCACCGGCGCGGCGACCACCGCCGGCGGGGCGGAGGTCTCCGCCGGAGCCGCCGACGCTGTCGGTGCTGCCGCCGTGCCCGGCGCCGAAGCGGCAGCCGTGCCGGCGGCGGGAGCGCCCGGCGAACGGATGGTGCGGCTGCCGTCGCCGTCGATGCGCAGCTGGAAGCGGTCGGCGGCGCCGACCGATGCGATCATGCCGGGACGGATCAGCTCATGGGCGCCGCCGTCGAGCGTGCCGACGTCGACCGCGCCCTGCGTCACCTGGACGCTGGCGCCGGTCTCGCCGACGGTGACGCTGAACACGGTCCCTTTGACCACGGCGGCGAGATAGGGGGTCTGGACGCCGAAATGCGGCGTTTCCTTATGTTCGATCCTGAAGAGAGACGTGCCAAACTCTGAAATGATTTGGAAAATTCCCCTCTGCTGCTCGGCGGCAGCGATCCGGATGCGGCTGTTGGGGGAGACGATCACGAAATCCTTGTCGTGGACGAGCACGGCGCGGGCGCCGGCACCGGCCGCGATCACCGCGCCCGACGCCAGCAACGCGCCCTTGACCGCGGCACGGCTGCGGCCGCCGTCGACGACTTTGACGTCACCGCTGACCTCGCTCACTTTCCACGGAGAGGCGTCGGCGGCGCGCGCGGTGCTGCTGATCGCCAGCAATGCCGGGATCAGCCCCAGGACAAATTTGCTCATCGTCTCTCTCCCCACGGAAAGGGTTCTCTCGTGCGTGCCGTCTTAAGGGGAGGTGTTTGCAACGGCGTGAAGAGGCAGGGTTAACGGCCGGATAAGCCGCTGATGCTCAAGGGAGTTTTAACGAGTTGCCGCTAGACCCCCGCCGGGAACGACGAACGGGCGGGCTTCATGCTGCATGGCGTCAAACAGGCTGGAATGCTGGCGGCATTTTTGCTCGGCCTCGTGCCGGGTGCCGTCATGGCCCAGTCGCAGGCCGATCGCGCCGATCCGTCCCGCCTGCGCCAGGAGATGCGCGAGGAGCGTCCGGCCGCCGCGCCGGTCCGCCAGCCGCTTCGGCTCCAGCAGGCGCAGGCCGGCGAATCGGCCGCATTCGGTACCGTCCTCGTCGGCGCCGTCCATGTCGAAGGCATCGTCGCGCTGCCCGCAAGCGCGTTCGGGCCGGCCATCGAGCCCTTTCTCGGCCGCCAGCTCGGCGCGGCGGAGCTGAGGGACCTCGCCACGGCGATCGCCAACGTCGCCCGGCAGGCGGGTTACGGCCTCGCCACCGCCCAGGTGCCGCAACAGACGATCCGCGACGGCATATTGCGCGTCGTCGTCGACGAAGGCCGGATCGACGCGGTCGAACCGACCGGGACCGGCGCCGACGCGGTCCGTCCGCTGCTCGGCAAGCTGGTCAACGGCCGTCCGGTCCGCACCGCGGATCTCGAGCGCCAGCTGCTGCTCGCCGGCGACGTCGCCGGCGTCGCGACCGACGGCGCCCGCATCGATCGCGTCGGCGGCCGCAACATCCTGAGGCTGCAGGCAAGCCGCAACCGCATCGCCGTCCGCGCCGGGCTCGACAATTGGGGATCGAGCCCGATCGGTCCGTTGCGCGCGCGTCTCGACATCGACGTCAACGGCGCGCTGTTCTCCCGCGACCAGCTTTCGATCGGCGGCCTGATTACCCCCGCCCAGCCGCGCGAGTTCCAGTTCGTCCGCGCCGCCTGGTCAGTTCCGCTCGGCCATGACGGGACCCAGGCGTCCTTGTCGGGCTATTACGGCCATTCACGCCCGGGCGCCGCGCTGAAGAGCCGCGCCCTCGAGGGCAAGACCGTCGGCGCGTCGCTGACTCTGTCCCACCCCCTGCTGCGCAGCCGGTCGGCCAGCCTGTGGGCGAGCGGCGACGTCTCCTTGCTCGATTCGAACCTGGACGAGCTCGGCACCCTCGTCCGCCGCGACCGGGTGCGCAGCGTCACCGCCGGCCTCAGCGGCGTCAGCCGTCTCGGCGGCGGCTGGATCCGCGCCAATCTGTCGGCAGTCCAGGGCCTGTCCGGCTTCGGCGCCACCCGCCGCGGCGATGCTTTGGCCTCGCGCAGCGATGCCGGCGGCGCCTTCACCAAGCTCGCTTTCTCGGCCCAATATGCGACGGCTCTGGCGGGGCGGCTCAGCCTCAACCTCGCCACCGAAGGCCAGCTCGCGTCGCGGCCGCTCCTGTCGTCGGAGGAGATGGGCCTCGGCGGCCGCTCCTTCCTGCGCGGCTACGATTATTGGGAAGTGGCGGGCGACCAGGGCGCCTCCGCCTCCGCCGAGCTGCGCTACGACCTCGGCGCGCATCTTCCCGGCGTCAGGCGCCTGCAGCTTTATGGCTATGGCGATGCCGGCAGCGTCCACAATCTGAAGGGCGGCACGGGCGGCGGCACGCTGGCTTCGGCCGGCGGCGGCATGCGGGCGACGTTGCGCAACGGCGCGGAAGCCGGCGTCGAGCTGGGCGTGCCGCTCAAGGCCAGCCCCTATACCCCCTCGCCGAAGCCGCGGGTCTCCTTCACCCTCTCCTTCCCCTTCTGACGCCCCTGCCCCTTCTGACGCAGATGCGGGGCGCTTGCCTCGCGCTCATTACGCCCTAAGCAAGGCCGATGGCCCTCCTCTCCCCGCTCGACCGCCTGCGGCTTCCCGCGATCGGCGCACCTCTGTTCATCGTCTCCAATCCGGACCTGGTGATCGCCCAGTGCCAGGCAGGGATCGTCGGCTCCTTCCCGGCGCTGAACGCGCGGCCGCAGGGCCTGCTCGACGAATGGCTGCACCGGATCACCGAGGCGCTCGCCGCCTGGGACCGCGATCATCCGGATCGGCCGTCGGCGCCCTACGCGGTCAACCAGATCGTCCACCGCTCCAACGACAGGCTCGAGCAGGACATGGCGACCTGCGCCAAATGGCGGGTGCCGATCGTGATCACCTCGCTGGGCGCGATCCCGGACCTCAACCAGGCGGTGCATGGCTGGGGCGGCATCACCCTTCATGACGTCATCAACGACCGCTTCGCGCGCAAGGCGGTGGAAAAAGGCGCGGACGGCGTCATCGCGGTGGCGGCCGGCGCCGGCGGCCATGCCGGCACGCTTTCGCCTTTCGCTCTGGTCCAGGAGATCCGCAGCTGGTTCGACGGGCCGCTGATCCTCTCCGGCGCCATCGCCACCGGCCGCGCCATCCTCGCCGCGCAGGCGATGGGGGCCGATCTGGCTTATCTCGGCTCCTCTTTCATTGCGACTGAAGAAGCCAATGCAAGTAACGAATATAAAACTGGAATTACTGAAGGTCGCGCGTCCGACGTCATCTATTCGAGCTTCTTCACCGGCGTCCACGGCAATTATCTGCGCGCCTCGATCCTGGCCTCGGGGCTGGACCCGGACAACCTCCCCGAAGGCGATCTGTCGAAGATGAACTTCGCCGGCGGCGAGGGCTCGAAAAAGGCCTGGCGCGACATCTGGGGCTCGGGCCAGGGGATCGGCGCGATCGACCGGGTGCGGCCCGCGGCACATTATATCGCCGATCTCGCCCGCCAATATGAGGAGGCGAAAGCGGAGCTCCGGGTCAAAGCGGGGCTTTAACCGGCTTTACGTTCGCGCTCACAGCGCCGCCGCGTAGAGCCGGCGGGCGTCCGCCTCGCCGATCGGGCAGGGATTGTTCACCAGCAGCCGTTCCTGCTTCATCGCTTCGCGGGCGAGCAGGTCGAGGTCGTTCCGGCCGATGCCGACCTCGCGCAGGCGGGTCGGCACCCCGGCGCGGCGGCAGATCGCCGCCATCGCCTCGACGAAGCCCTGCGCCTGTGCCTGAAGGCCCTGCCCGGCCAGCGACGGATCGAGCAAGGTCCCGAGCGCCGCATAATCGGCCATGGCGGCATGGAGGTTGTGGCCGAGCACGTGGACCAGCATCAGGGCGTTGGAGAGGCCGTGCGGGACGTGGAAATGGCCGCCGAGCGGATAAGCGAGGGCATGGACGCCGGCGACCGGCGCATTGGCGAAGGCCACGCCGGCGAGATGGGCGCCGAGCAGCATCGCGCCGCGCGCATCGCGGTCTGCGGGCTCCGCCAGCACCCGGTCGAGATGACCGGTGAGGAGCCGCAGGGCTTCGCGTGCCAGCATGTCGGACATCGGATTCTTCAGGCGCGCCGAGGTGGTGGCCTCGATCGCGTGCACCATGGCGTCAATCCCGGTCGCCGCGGTGACGTCGCCGGGAAGGCCGAGGGTGAGATCGGCGTCGAGCAGGGCCCAGTCCGCCACCAGCGCCGGGCTGCTGACGCCCTTCTTCTCGGCACCGCCGACGGTGATGACCGTCACCGGCGTCGCTTCGGAGCCGGTGCCGGCGGTGGTCGGCACCAGCACCAGAGGCAGGCGCCGGCCGATTGCCTGGCCGACGCCCCAGATCGCGTCGAGATCGTCGCCGCTGCCGAGCAGATAGGCGGCGAGCTTGGCGACATCCATCGGGCTGCCGCCGCCGAAGCCGACGACCGAGGCGCAGCCCTCCCCTGCCGCCACCGCCGCCATCACCGTCTCCCGCGACGGATCGGCCTCGACCCCGTCGAACAGGCGCGGCTCGATCCCGGCCTCCCTCAGGCCGGCGAGCGCGGTTTCCGCCAGGCCCAATGCGAGCAGCCGCTCATCGGTGACGAACAGGCAGGGGCCCGGCGGCAGCAGCTCGGCGAGGCCGGCGGCGCTGCCGGGGCCGGAGACCAGCTTCGGCCCGTAGGAAAAACGATAGGTGGGGCTCATCAGCGCCCTCTAGCCCGGCCGCGGCGAAAAGCGAATGCGCTCAGAAGGAGCGCTCGAGCCGGTTCAGCAGGCTGCGGGCGGGGCTGGGCGCCGGCTCGGGCGCGGCGCCGTGCTCGTCGAGGCGCCGGATGCGGGCGAACAGGTCGCGGCTCGCCTCGATCAGCGCGCGGGCAGCTTCGGGAAGCCGCGGCAGCAGCGCCTCGTCGCTCTCCGGGCCTTCGCCGAGCCGGCGCGACGGCGCCGCGGCCTGGGCACGGCTCAGCTCGCCGGATTCGACCGCGCGCTGGGTGAGCAGCCAGGCGATGACGTGCATCAGCCGCGTCGTCACCTTCAGCGATTCGCAGGAGAAGCCGACGCGGGCGAAGGGATCGAGCGCGTCCCGTTCCTCGCGGCCGGCGCTGTCGAAATAGGAGCGCGCCTCGTCGGCAAGCAGCATCGCCTCGGTATAGAGGCCGCCGATCAGCTTCGGCGTGAGCTGCAGGCCCTCATCGCTGTCCATGACGCATCAGTGCCACAGCCGCGCGAGAGCGCAAACGGCGAAAGAAGGTGAATCACTGAACGTACCGCAACAGGACGAGGATCGCCGCCGCGAAGCCGTTCTGGAGGGCGTGAATCGAGGCCGCGATCGCCAGCGCGGGGGAGAGGCCGAGATGGCGCCAGGTCAGGAAGGCGATCGACATGATCAGGAACGGCCACCAGGCGACCAGACCCCAGGCCGGCGCGGCCATGCCGTGCAGCAGGCCCCAGAGGATCGCGCTGGCCGTCGCCGCCGGTCCCGCGCTCATCAGCCGGCTCAGCCCGGCGAGGACCAGGGCCATAATCAGGGTCTCGAGCACCGGCGTCGCCACGACCAGGAAGAGGATCTCCGCCGCGCCGGCGACGGGGACATTGGGCTGCCTGGCCGGATGGAGCAGGAGGTTGACGGCGCCCGAGATGAGGATGGTCGGCAGCAGCACCAGCAGCCAAGCCTTCAGCACGTAGCGAACCGGCCTGGGATCGATCTCGAACAGGAAGTCGGGAAGGAAGGCGAGCCAAGGGGGCCGCCCGGGCAGATGGGCCGATTCGTCCGCCATGGCTCAGCCGGGACGGCGGATCAGGCGGCGTCGCCCGTCTTTTCCTTCTCGGCATAGACGCGGATCGGGTCCTTGCGGCCTTCGACCACGTCCTTGTCGATCATCACCTCGTCGACGCCGTCCATCGAGGGCAGGTCGAACATGGTGTCGAGCAGGATGTTCTCGAGGATCGAGCGGAGGCCGCGGGCGCCGGTCTTGCGCTCGATCGCCTTCTTGGCGACGGCGACCAGCGCCTCCTCGGTGAAGCTCAGCTTCACGTCCTCCATGTCGAACAGCTTGGCATATTGCTTCACCAAGGCGTTCTTCGGCTCCTTGAGGATGCGGACGAGAGCGATCTCGTCGAGATCCTCGAGCGTCGCGATCACCGGCAGGCGGCCGACGAACTCCGGGATGAGGCCGAACTTCAGCAAATCGTCCGGTTCGCCCTGGCGGAGGATCTCGCCGGTGCGGCGCTCCTCGGGCGCGGCGACATAGGCGCCGAAGCCGATCGACTTGCCCTGCAGGCGGTCGGCGATGATCTTCTCGAGGCCGGCAAAGGCGCCGCCGCAGATGAACAGGATGTTGGTCGTGTCGACCTGCAGGAATTCCTGCTGCGGGTGCTTGCGGCCGCCCTGCGGCGGGACCGAGGCGGTGGTGCCCTCCATCAGCTTCAGCAGCGCCTGCTGGACGCCTTCGCCCGACACGTCGCGGGTGATCGATGGATTGTCCGACTTGCGGCTGATCTTGTCGATCTCGTCGATATAGACGATGCCGCGCTGCGCCCGCTCGACATTGTAGTCGCTGGCCTGGAGCAGCTTCAGGATGATGTTCTCGACGTCCTCGCCGACATAGCCGGCTTCGGTGAGCGTCGTCGCATCGGCCATGGTGAAGGGCACATCGAGCAGCCGCGCCAGCGTCTGGGCGAGCAGGGTCTTGCCGCAGCCGGTCGGGCCGACGAGCAGGATGTTCGACTTGGACAGCTCGACCTCGCCGGACTTGGCGCCATGGGCGAGTCTTTTGTAATGGTTGTGGACGGCGACCGAGAGGACGCGCTTGGCGTGGCTCTGGCCGATCACATAATCGTCGAGATGCTTGCAGATCTCGAGCGGGGTCGGCACGCCGTCGCGGGTCTTCACCAGCGACGATTTGGTCTCCTCGCGGATGATGTCGTTGCAGAGCTCGACGCACTCGTCGCAGATGAACACGGTCGGGCCGGCGATGAGCTTCCGCACCTCGTGCTGGGATTTGCCGCAGAACGAGCAGTAGAGGGTGCTCTTGGAATCGCTGCCGCTTAGCTTGGTCATTGTCGTCCTAACGGGCGCATCCGCGCCATTGCCTCCACGCCATGTTAGCCCGCACTATCGCACAACCACAATGGCTTATTGATTAACGTCGCCTGGCCCCTCCCCGGCGAGGCGGGAACGCCCTGCCGGGATGTCCGGACCGCGGGAAGATTCCCGGCCGCTCAGGCGGCCTTGGCCTGGTGATTGTTATCCTCGTCCCCCGGCGCCGGACGCTTGTCGAACACCTCGTCGACCAGGCCGAAATCCTTGGCTTCGCTCGCGCTGAAGAACTTGTCGCGGTCGACGGCACGCTCGATCGCATCGAGCGGCTGGCCGGTATATTTGGCCATCAGCGAGTTCATGTCGTGGCGCATGCGCAGGATCTCGCGCGCCTGGATCTCGATATCCGCGGCCATGCCCTGGGCGCCGCCCGAAGGCTGGTGGATCATGATCCTGGCGTTGGTCAGCGCGACCCGCATCCCCCGTTCGCCGGCGCAGAGCAGGAAGGCGCCCATCGACGCGGCCTGACCGATGCAGACGGTGCCGACGCGCGGCCGGATGTAGTTCATGGTGTCGTGGATCGCCATGCCCGCCGTGACCACTCCGCCCGGCGAGTTGAGGTACATGAAGATGTCCTTCTTCGGATTCTCGGACTCGAGGTAGAGCAACTGGGCGGTGATCAGCGTCGCCATGTGATCCTCGACCTGGCCGGTCACGAACACGATGCGCTCGCGCAGCAGGCGGGAATAGATGTCGAAGCTCCGTTCGCCGCGGTTCGACTGCTCGATGACGATCGGGACGAGCGAGCTGATTATGTCTTGATGATCCATGGCGGCGAGGATTCCTGCTGAGGGTGGTTCGGACCATCCGAACATCGGCGCTGGCGGGCGAAGGTTCAAGCCCCCGGCCGCCCCTGAGCGGCGTGCGGCGCTGCGCGCGTCGGAGCGGGCTGGGTGAAGGCGCGGCAGCGCGAGTGCGACCGCATCTGCCGGGAGATGGAAGGCGGCGGCGGCCTGGCGCATGACACCGCCTCGCCGGCCGCGCGGCGGAGCGCACCGCCCGGCTCGTGGCGTTCCGCTGATCGCCGGTCCTTCGATTCCGCCTTTTCGGAGTGGCCGGGTGCTTCGACCCGATCAGAAAATGCTGTCGCCGTCGCCCCCCGGTGCCGGCAGCGCCAGATAGGCAAGCCGCCGCATCTCCCGCCGTCCCCGAACCACCGTGTCGAGGATCAGGCCCACCGAGAAGCTGAGGAAGGCGACGATCATCAGGCCGGTGACGAGGATGGCGGTCGGGAAGCGGGGGACGAGACCGGTCTTCGCATAGGTGACGGCGAGCGGCGCGGCGAGGATCATGGCGAGGATGCCGAGCAGCAGGCCGAAGCCGCCGTAGAACAGGACGGGCCGCTCGATCCGGAACAGATGGAGGATCGTGCGCATGATCCGCCAGCCGTCGCGCCAGGTCGAGAGCTTCGAATGGGAGCCTTCGGGGCGGGCGCCGTAGGCGGTGACCATTTCCCCCACCGGCATGGCGAGCTCGAGCGCGTGGACGCTGATCTCAGTCTCGGTCTCGAAGCCCCGCGAGAGGGCCGGGAAGCTCTTGACGAAGCGGCGGGAGAAGATCCGGTAGCCCGAGAAGATGTCGGTGAAGCTGCGGCCGAACAGGCTGGCGAGGATCGAGGTGAACAGCCGGTTGCCGAGCCGGTGGCCGCGGCGATAGGCCTCCTCCACTTCCGACTTGCGGGCGCCGACGACCATGTCGAGCCGCTCGTCGAGCAGGCGCCGGACCAGCGCCGGCGCGGCGGCGGCGTCGTAGGTCGCGTCGCCGTCGGCCATCACATAGATGTCGGCGTCGACGTCGGCGAACATCCGCCGGACGACATGGCCCTTGCCCTGCATCCGCTCGCCGCGGACGATCGCCCCCGCGGCCGCGGCGATCTCGCGCGTCCGGTCGGTGCTGTTATTGTCGTAGACGTAGACCGCCGCCCCCGGCAGCGCGGCGCGGAAGCCCGCGATCGTCTGCGCGACCGCCGCCTCCTCGTTAAAGCAGGGGAGAAGGACGGCGATGCGCGGTGAAATATGGTTCAAGACGCCCCCTCTTATCTCCTCTCCCTTGGACGGGAGAGGATACGAAGCCTTAGCGACGAAGGAGCTTAGGCGGAGTTGGTGGGGTGACACCGTAAGAGGTGACCCTCCAACTCTGCCATCCTCACCCAACTCCGACCAGGCGGCGGAGCCGCCAAGTCCTCGTATCCCTCCCCCGTCTAAGGGGGAGGGGGTGGGATGCTCAACCCTTCTTCGAGGGGGCCTTCTTCGGAGCGGCCTTCTTCGCAGACTTCTCGGCAGGTGCTTCGGCGGCAGGCTTCGCCTTCTTCGCCTTGGCCGCCTTCACCGGTTCCGCAACGGGCTCAGCCGCAGCTTCGGCCTTCTTGGCCTTGCCCTTCGCAGGCTTGGCCTCCTCGGCCGGCGCCTCGGCGGCCTTCGCCTTCTTCGCCTTGGGCTTGGCGGCGCCGTGATCATGGTCGTGATCGTGGCCGCAGCCGGGGCCGTGGACGTGCTCGCCGGTATCGGTCGATTCGATCTCGGCCTGGAGCTGCTCGCGGGTCACGGCGCGGTCGGCGATGTCGGCCTTGGAGAAGAGGAAGTCGACGACCTTGTCCTCGAACAGGGGCGCGCGTAGCTGGGCGGCGGCCATCGGCTCCTGGCGGACATATTCGGCGAACTTCTGCCGGTCCTCGGGGCGGTATTGCTGCGACGCCTGCAGGACCAGCTGGTTCATCTCGTTATCGCTGACGTTGATGGCGTTGCGCTGGCCGATCTCGGAGAGGAGCAGGCCCAGGCGGACCCGGCGCTCGGCAATGGCGCGATAATCGTCGCGCTCCGCCTCCATCTCGGCGCGGGCGGCCTCGGGATCGGGCTCGTGGGTCGCCTCATGCTCGAGCTGCTGCCAGATCTGCTCGAACTCCGCTTCGACCATCGAGGCGGGCACCGGGAAATCGTGGGCGACGGCAAGCTGGTCGAGCAGCTTGCGCTTCATATGGGTGCGGGTGAGGCCGTTCAGCTCCTGCTCGACCTGCCCCTTGAGCAGGCCGCGCAGCTGGTCGAGCCCTTCGAGGCCCATCGACTGGGCGAAGGCGTCGTCGACCTTCGCCTCGCGCGGCTGCTGGACCTCGCCGACGGTGACTTCGAACACCGCGTCGCGGCCCTTCAGATAGGCGACCGGATAATCGTCCGGGAAGGTGACCTTCACGATCCGCTGGTCGTTCGCCTTGGCGCCGACCAATTGGTCCTCGAAGCCGGGGATGAGGCGGCCGGAGCCGAGCTCGACCCGCATCGATTCGCCCTTGCCGCCCTCGAACGGCTCGCCGTCGACCGTGCCTTCATAGTCGATGACGACGAGGTCGCCCTGCGCCGCCGCATAACCGGCGGGGGCGGGGTCGAAGCTCTTCTGGTTGCCGGCGAGGCGCTCGACCTGCTCGTCGATCTCGGCGTCGGTCGGCTCGGCGGTGAGCCGCTCGAGCTTCAGCCCCTCGATCTGCGGGTCGGGGATTTCGGGGAGCGTCTCGAGCTCGACCTTGACCACCGCGTCCTGGCCGAGGCCGCCCTCCTCCAGCTCGACCGAGGGCTGCATCGCCGGCCGCAGGCGCTGCTCGGCGAGGAGCCGCTGGACGCCCTCCTGCACCGCCGTGTTCAGCGCCTCCTGCTCGAGCGCGGCGCCGTGCATCTTGCGCACGAGGTTGGGGGGCACCTTGCCCGGGCGGAAGCCGGGCATCCGGATCTGCGGCGCGACCTTCTTGAGCTCGCCGTCGACGCGGGCGTCGATCTCCTTCTTGGGGATGGTGATCCGGTAGGCGCGCTTCAGGCCCTCGTTCAACGTCTCGACAGTCTGCATATTAACGGCTCTAACCTTCATCTACGGGAGTATCGGCGTCGTCTGAGCGGGCCGCGGGACTGGTGCGGGCGAAGGGACTCGAACCCCCACATCTTTCGATACCAGGACCTAAACCTGGCGCGTCTACCAGTTCCGCCACGCCCGCCGGGCCGCCGGTCGCGCGCTCGTATAACAGGGATGGCGCAAGGGGCAAGGGAACTGAGTATGGGTCCGGGCGCTTTCCGGAACCTGCGCTTCGGGCGAGAGGACGACAATGGAATATCGGCAATTGGGATCGAGCGACCTCCGAGTCTCGGAAATCTCGCTCGGCTCGTGGCTCACCTACGGCGTCGGCGTCGAGCGGGACCAGGCCGCGGCCTGCGTCGACAGGGCATTCGAGCTCGGCATCAACTTCATCGATACCGCCAATGTCTACGGCCGCGGCGCGGCGGAGACGTTCCTCGGCGAGGTGCTGAAGGACCGGCCGCGCGACAGCTACGTGCTGGCCACCAAGCTGTTCTTCCCGATGTCGGACGAGGATCGCGGCCTGTCGCGGGCGCAGGTGGAGAAGCAGCTCGACGCCTCGCTGAAGCGGCTGCGCACCGATTTCGTCGATCTCTATCAATGCCATCGCTACGACGAATCGACGCCGCTCGAGGAGACGATGGCGGCGCTGTCCGAGGCCGTCCGCAGCGGCAAGGCCCGCTGGATCGGTTTCTCCGAATGGCCGGCCGACAAGATCAAGGCGGCGCTCGAAATCCCCGGGGTCGAGAAGTTCGTCTCCAGCCAGCCGCAATATTCGCTGCTCTGGCGACAGCCGGAGAAGGAGATCATCCCGCTCTGCGCCGCCCACGGAATTTCGCAGATCGTCTGGTCGCCGCTCGCCCAGGGCGTGCTCACCGGCAAATACCGTCCCGACGCGCCGCCGCCCTCGGGCAGCCGCGCGACCAGCGACGAGATGGGCGGCTGGATGGACTGGCTGATGCGGCGCGAGACCCTGGAGGCGGTCCAGAAGCTGAAGCCGATCGCCGCCGAAGCCAGCCTCAGCCTCGCCCAATTCGCCCTCGCCTGGGTGCTGCGCGAGCCCAATGTGGCCTCGGCGATCGTCGGCGCTTCCCGGCCGCAGCAGCTCGAGGAGAATGCGGCGGCGTCGGGCGCGAAGGTGGACCCGGCCTTGTTCGCCGAGGCGGAGCGGATCGTCGCGGAAGCTCAGGGAGCTTAGGCTTCGCTGCCCAGCGGCTGGCCTTCACCCTCCCCTCCGCCTGCGTCCCGCGCCGGGACGGCGGCAAAGGGGGGCTTGGCAGCGCGCCCGCCATGGCCGCAGAGGCTGGTCATGCGCAATATCCTCCCGCTCTTCTGTCTCGCTTTTCTTGCTTCGCCGGCGGCGGCCCAGGAGGCGGCTTTGATCGCCAATGCCGACGGCTCCGTCACATTGACGGAGACGATCGACTCGGACGCCCCTTCCCTTCTCCTGCCGCCGGCGCCACGACCGGCCCGCAATGCGGCGCATGCCCGCGCCCGGGCCGAAGCGCGGGCCGAGCTCGATCGGGCCTTTCAGGAGGCGACCGCCCAGGCGCGCGAGGCGGCCCGGGTTCCCCGGCCGCATTGAGCCCCGTTCACGCCTCGCGGCCGTACCATTCGTCGAGCCGCATCAGCTGATCATATTCGCCATAAGGCGCGAATTCTGGGTGAAGCCTGGCGGTGAACGGCGCCGTTCCGGTCAGCCATTGCTCGGCCGCGGCGATGAAGTTGCGGGCGGCGACGGTAGTGAAATCGGCCGGGTCGAGGCCGCTCCGTCCGCCTACCGGGCTGGCGACATAGCCGAGCTTCCCCGCCTTGCGCGCCAGCGACCAATATTCGAAGGCCGCCGGCAGCCCCTCGATCCCGTCGAAGCCGCCCCGCTCCGCGATCAGGCCGAGCAGGCCGAGCTGCATCGAATAGCCTTCCGCCACGGCTTTCGGCCCCGGCGGGGTGCCGGTCTTATAGTCGACGATGGCGAGATTGCCGTCGGCGAGCCGGTCGATGCGGTCGGCCATGCCGTGGAGCTTCACCCCCGCCAATTCCGCCTCGCCCCAGGCCTCCGCGCGCAGCGGACGGCGGCCCGAGTCGCGGTTCTTCGCCACCTCTTCGGCGATCCAGTCGATCGCTTCGAGCAGGCGCGGCTGCCATAAGGCCCGCATCAGCGGATGGGCCGACGAATCGCGCAGCAGCGCCTCGGCGCGGGGGCGCAGCCGGGCGGGATCGCAATCGTCCTCCTTCATCCAGGCTTCGAGCACCTTGTGCACGGCGCTGCCGCGCCAGGCGGGGCCGGGATCGGTGTCGACCTCGTCGAGCGCCGGCAGCGCCAGCATCTTGCGGGCATAGAAGGCGAAAGGATCGGCCTTCAGCCGGTCGACCTCGGTCACCGAGATCCTGCGCGGCCGGATGTCGGCCGCGGGCGTCGGGGCAGGCCGCTCCGCCGGCCGATAGGCGCCCGGCCGGTCGATCGCTTCCGCCCATTTGCGGTGCTGCGGCGAGCGGGTGAGGCCGCCGGTCATCGCCTCCAGCCGCAGCCAGAAGCGCGAGGCGACCGCCGGCGCGCGGGCGTCGCGGCGGGCGCGGGTGACCAGCACCTCCCGCCCGCCCAGCGCGGAAGCGAAATCATGGGCGGCAAGGCCGATCCGCCGCTCGAGCCCCGGCAGGCCGAGCTCGTGGCGAAGCCGCGGCGCCAGCCAGGGATCGGGCGCCGGCAATTGCGGCCAGACGCCTTCGTTGAGCCCGCCGAGGATCATCAGATCGGCTTGCTGGAGCCGCGCTTCGATCAGCCCCCAGATGAAGATGCGCGGATGTTGGCCGTAAGGCGGCCGCACCGCGACGCCCGACATCAATTGCGCGAGCAAGGCGGGCAGACCGGCGGGCGAGAGCCGGCCGGACTGGACCGCGGCCGGCTCGGCGGCGGTGAAGAGATCGGCGGCGGCGCGGCCGGCCGGGCCGGACCAGGCCTCGTCGCCACAGAGCGAAGAGGCGCTCTCGCGCAGGACCGCGAGCAGATCGGCGAGCGGCGCGGAGTCCCGCCCGAAGGCGCGTTCGAGCGGCGCCAGCAGCGGCCGCACCTCGCGCCACCATGACAGCGCCCGCTTCCTGAGGACGGCGTCGCGCCCGCTCCAGTCGGACAGATGCCCGGTCACGCCGGCCAGGCCCGCCGCCGGCCGCGGGCCGCGCAGCGCCAGATCGAGGTTGCGGGCGCCTTCCAGCCAGTCGAGCCGCCCTTCCCCGCGTCTCACCAGAGGATGCTTGAGCAGAGCGAGGAGCGGCACCGGCGCGAACTGCTCGGCGGCGGCCGCGGCGAGGGCGAGGAGCAGCGTCCCGGGCGGCATTTCCGGCAGGGGCCTGCCGGCGCTGTCATCCGCCTCGATCCCCCAGCGCTTCAGATGGGCGGAGACGCGACGGGCGAGGCCCCGGTCCGGGGTGACGAGCGCGGCGGTCCGTCCCGGTTGCTCCAGCGCCTCGCGCAGGGCGATGGCGATCGCCTGCGCCTCCTGCGCCGGATCGGCGAGCTCCAGCGCCCGCACGCCGGTCAGACGCCGTTCGACCGGCCGCAAATCCTGCCATTTCGCGGTGAAGGCGGCCGGCGTCATCGCATGGGCGATGGCCCGGCTGCGCACCGCCGGCGTATCTCTCCCGCCGCCCCAGCGCCAACGCGAGACTTCGCCGCGCGCGACTCCCATCCGGTCGAGCAGCAATTTCAGCTGGAATTGGGGGTGGGTCTCGATCGCGCGGCGGCGGCGCAGCGTGACCGGATCCGGATCGTGCGGCCCGAGCGCATCCCATTCCGCTTCGGCCATTTCCGTGTCGAGGCCGGGCAGGACGACCAGGCCTTCGGGCAGCCGCGCCACGATGCGCAGCAGGCGGGCGACGGCCGGGGCGGCGGTGGTGATGCCGGCCGCGACGACGAAGCCGCGCGGCGGCCGTGCCCGCCACCGCCCGGCGAGGCCGTTCAGCAGCCGGTTGCGGCGATCGGCGAGGTCGATCCGCCCCCGTTCGGCCAGCAGGCGCGGCCAGGCGTCGAGGATCACGCCGAGCCGGGCGAGCGAGGCCTGCCAGTGGAGCGAGAGGTCGGGAAGCTCCGCGGCGAAGTCGCGAAGGCGCTCCGGCGCGATCTCCTCGACCAGCAGCTGGTCGAGCGTGCGGGCGAGATCCTCGGCCAGGCGCAACGCCTCAGCGGCGTCGGTGTCCGGCATCTGCTCGCGGACCAGCCGGGCGAGCAGGAACAACCGCTCGATCGGTTCCACCGCCGGCGGCACCGGGTCGCCGTCGTCCAGCGGCTCCAGCGCGCCGCCGATCCTTTCGTCCAGCTCCGGGTCGCCGACCGGGACCAGCCGCGGCAGCAGCAGGCCGCCGCCCGAGCGCCGCACGAAGGCCTCGGTGATCGCGCGGGCGGCGCGATTGTTCGGGACCAGCACCAGCCCCTGGGCGAGGCCGGTGGGGGCGCCGCCGAAGCGGGCGATCAGGCCGGCGGCAAGCGCGTCGGCGAAGGCGCGATGCGGCGGGATGGTATGGACGGCGGGAAGGACGGCGCTCACCGCCCGAACCTAGCCGCACGCTCAGGCGGCCCCAAGCATTTCCTCGGCCTTGCGGATATTGGGCGGCGCGCCGATGTCGAACCAGAGGCCCTGGTGGACCGCGCCGAACAGCCGCCCCTTCTCGATCGCCCGGTCCCAGAGCAGGTTGGTGGAGAACGGCCCTTCCGGCAGCCCTCCGTCCAGCAGGCGCTTCGAGACCATCTGGATGCCGGTGAAGACGAAGGGAGCGACCCCGCTCCGCCGCCGGCGGCGGAGCGCGCCTCCGGGGCTCATATGGAAGTCGCCTTGGCCCTTGTGGCAATGGGCGTGGGCGAGCGGCACCAGCAGCAGCAGGGCGTCCATCCGCGCATCGTCCCAGCCGTCGGCGAGCAGGCGCAGCGAATCGACCGGCCCGTCGATCCAGAGATTGTCCGAATTGACGACGAGGAACGGATCGGCGTCGATCAAAGGCAAGGCGCGGACCATGCCGCCGCCGGTCTCGAGCAGCTGCTCGCGCTCGTTTGATATAACGATCTCAAGGCCTTCGACGCGGTTCATCAGATGCGCTTCGAGGGCATCGGCGAGATAGTGGACGTTGACGACCGCCTTCTCGACGCCGGCCGCGCGCAGCCGGTCGAGGCTGTGGTCGATCAGCGGCTTGCCGGCCACCTCGACCAGCGGCTTGGGCCGGGTGGCGGTGAGCGGCCGCATCCTCTTGCCGAGCCCGGCGGCCATCACCATCGCCGTCTTCGGCACCACCGCCTCGGGCTCGGGACGCAGCGCCAGCGGCCGCCGATAACGAGTCACGCCGCTTCCCTCCCTTTCCAATAGGCGGCGCGCATCGGCTCGGGCACGTTGGCGTCGAACCAGCCGCGCACCGGCGCCAGCGCCGGATGGGCGAGATTGCGTTCCAGATAGGCCCAAACCCGCGGCTGCAGCGGCAGATAATGCGGCTTGCCGTCGCGTTTCCAGAGGCGGGTGAAGATGCCGAGGATCTTGGTGTTCCGCTGGGCGCCGAGGATCTCGTAATGGGCGCGGAAGCGGTCGCGATCGGCGATTCCGGCGGCCTCGGCGTAACGCGCGATCATCGCCTCCTCGAGCGCCGGATCGACGTCGCGCCGCGCATCCTGGAGCAGGGAGACAAGGTCGTAGGCGGCGTGACCGGCGAGCGCGTCCTGGAAATCGAGCAGCCCCAGCTCGGGCCGGTCGGGAAGGACCATCAGATTGTCGGCATGATAGTCGCGAAGCACCATCACCGGCCTCGCCTCGATCTCGCGCAGCACTTCGTCCCACACGCTCCGCCAGGCGGGGAGGAAGGCGGCGGCGTCGACCTCGAAGCCGAGGGCCGGGACGTACCATTCGGGAAAGAGGGAAACCTCGCGCGCCTTGGCGGCGTCGTCATAAGGCGGCAGATCGTGCGGCGCCCGCTCCGCCGACAGCCTGGCGAGGATGTCGACCGCATTCTCGTAGATCGCCCGCTCGCGACGCGGTTCGCGGGCGAGCAACGGCCCGACCCGGTCGTCGCCGAAATCCTCGAGCAGCAGCAGGCCTTTCTCGCGGTCGACGGCGAGCGGCCGCGGCGGCGCGAAGCCGCGATCGAGGAGATGGCCGGCGACCCGCAGGAACGGGGCCAGATCCTCATGCTCGGGCGGGGCGTCCATCAGCACGGCGGTGCTGCCGTCCTGCTTCACCACCCGGAAATAGCGCCGGAAGCTGGCATCGCCGGCGAGAGGCAGGATTTCCGCGCCGGCCCAGCCATGCTCGGCGAGAAAGCGCGGCGCCGAGTCCGGCGGAATCATCGGGGCGGCCATCGGCTCCCCCAAGACGCGGGCAGGTCGGCTGTCAAGGCACGGCCGCGGTCCGGCGTCCGACTCAAAGCGAGACGCAGCGTATCGGGCCACAAAGCGTCGCCGAGCCGTTCCGGCCACTCGATCAGCAACGCCGCCCCTTCCCGCGCCTCGTCCAGCGCCAGCTCCTCCAGCTCCGACGGATGCTCGATCCGGTAAAGGTCGACATGCCAGACGGGGATTTCGAGCTCTTCATAGGGCTGGACGATCGGGAAGGTCGGGCTCGCCACCTCCCCCGCGAACCCAAGCCCCCGCAGGATGCCGCGGACCAGTGTGGTCTTGCCGGCGCCGAGATCGCCATGGAGGGCGATGACGTCATGACGCCGAAGCAAAGGCGCGATCTTCGCGCCGAACGCCTCGGTCGCGGCAGCGTCGGGCAACAAGATCACGACGGCTCCGCCTGGACCTCCTCCCCCTCGATGGGGGAGGCCGGGTGGGGGTGAGGCCGGGGCAGCGCGTCGGCAATGACGGAAGCGACACCGTCAGGATTGCCAAGCACGTCGTGATTCCAGAAGCGGAGGATGCGATAGCCTTCGGATCGGATGATGGAGTCGCGTCCGGCATCGGTCGCGCCGTCCGGCGGATGATGTTTCATCGCGGCGCTCTTTGACGGGCCTCACCCCCACCCAGCCTCCCCCATCGAGGGGGAGGGGCTTGTCGGAGGTGACCGGCCATATTCCTCAGCCCTTCTTCCGGGGGAGGCGGAAGGTGACGGTGGTGCCCTGCCCCGCTTCCGAGACCAGCTCGACCGTGCCGCCATGGGCTTCGACGAACTGGCGGGCAAGCGGCAGGCCGAGGCCGAGCGCGGCTTCGCCGCCCTCGGCGGTGCGATGGAAGCGGTCGAACACCTGCGCCTGGTCGGCGGGCGCGATGCCGCGGCCATTGTCGGAGACGGTGATCTCCGCCTCCCGCTTGTTGCCGGCCGCGTGGAGGAGGATGCGGCCGCCCTCATCGGTGTAGGCGAAGGCGTTCTTGAGGACGTTGTCGAGCGATTGCCTCAGGCGCCGGCGATCGCCGACGATCGTGCCGAGCCCGGCTCCGATCTCGACGACGAAATCGATCTTCTTCGCGGCCGCATTGTCCTGGAAGCTCGCCGCCGCCTCGGTGCAGAGCTGCCTGAGGTCGACCTTGTCCTCGGCGAGGAGCAGGCTGCCGCTATCGCTCTGGGTCAGATCGAGCACGTCGTCGATCAAGGTTCCGAGCCGGCCGACGGACAGCAGGATCGCGCCGACATAGTCGTTCGCCGCGGCCGGCAGCTCGCCGGCATAGCCGCCCTCCAGCATCTCGGCGAAGCCGGCGATCGAGGTGAGCGGCGTCCGCAGCTCGTAGCTCATGTTGGAGACGAAGGCGGTCTTCAGCCGGTCCGCCGCCTCCAGCGCCTCCGCCCGCTCGCGCAACGCCGCCTCGACGGTGCGCGACGCCGTGACGTCGAGCATGGTGAAGAGCGCATTGCCGTCCGGCAGCGGCACCGCGGCGAATTCGAACTCGCGGCCGTCGGTGAGCGCGACGCGGCCGTTCCGCTGCTTGCGCTCGACGGTGGCGCTGCGGACCAGCTCGCGCAGCAGGCCGGCATGGGCGGCATTCTTGAGGTGCTTCGCGATCAGCGGCGTCAGCGTGTCGATGCGCGGATGGCCGGCGAGCTGCTCCTCGTCGAACCCCCAAAGCTCGCGGAAGCGGTTGTTCCAGAGGTGGAGCCGGCCGTCCGAGGCGAAGACGCCGATCGCCTCGAACAGATTGTCGAACGTCGCGGTGCGGACGCGCAGCAAGGTGTCGCGCGCCGAGGCGAGGCGGAGCTGCTCCGTCCGATCCTCGAAGATGAGGAGCAGGCCGCCGTCCGGGAGCGGCTGGGCGACCACGCGCAGATGCTGGCCCTTGGGGAGGTTCCACTCCTCCTCCTCCGCGGCGAGCCCGCCGGTGAACCAGCGGCCATGCTCCTTCTTCCAGTCCGGATAGTCGCGGACCTCGGGAATGCAGCCGGCGTCCCGCCTCGCGTCGAGCAGGCGGTTGAACTCGGGCCGGTCGGCGAGGAAGTCGCCCTTGAGGCCGAACAGGCGCGCGAACGGCTGGTTGAAGAAGATGAGGCTGCGGTCCCTCGCGAACTGCGCGACGCCGGCCGAGAGACGGTCGAGCATGTCCCGCTGGGCGCGGACGAAGCGGGCGAGCTCGGCCCGCGCCTGCTCCCGGTCCTCGACGTCGAGCGCGTAGCCCGCGACCCCCGCCTCGCCGATCGGAATTTCGACGACCTGCATGGTGCGCCGCTCGCCGGCGATGGTGGCGGGAACGGTGCGGACATGGGGGGCGCCGCTCTCCCGCGCCGAGGCGGCGTGGGCGGACGCGCCCTCCCCCGGCTCGTCGATCAGCTCGACGCCGCCCGCGACGACCGAGGCCGCAT
>JAXDOV010000207.1:0-8661 GCA_034668705.1 Sphingomonadales bacterium | reverse complement strand
GTCGAGCTCGACCTGCCGACGATGCACGCGACCCGCGACGAGGCGGTGAAGGGCCTGACCCAGGGCGTCGCCTTCCTGTTCAAGAAGAACAAGATCGAATGGCTGAAGGGCCATGCCCGCTTCACCGCCAAGGATGAGATCGAAATCGGCGGCACCGCCTATCGCGCGAAGAATTTCGTCATCGCCACCGGCTCCTCGGTGACGCCGCTGCCCGGGGTCGAGATCGACCAGGAGCGGATCGTCGATTCGACCGGCGCGCTCGTCCTGCCGAAGGTGCCCGGGCACATGGTGGTGATCGGCGGCGGCGTCATCGGACTCGAGCTCGGCTCGGTCTGGCGCCGGCTGGGGGCGAAGGTCACCGTGGTCGAGTTCCTCGACCAGATCCTGCCCGGGATGGACGGCGACGTCCGCAAGGAAGCGAACAAGATCTTCAGGAAGCAGGGCCTCGAATTCCGTCTCTCCACCAAGGTCACCAAGGCGGAGCGCCAGGGCGACGGCGTCGTGCTGACGATGGAGCCCGCCGCCGGCGGGGCCGCGGAGACGATCGAGGCGGACGTCGTCCTCGTCTCGATCGGAAGGCGGCCGCACACCGACGGGCTCGGCCTCGATGCCGCCGGCATCGCGCTCAACAAGCGCGGCCAGATCGAGGTCGACCATGCTTTCCGCACCGGCGTGCCGGGCATCTGGGCGATCGGCGACGTCACGCCCGGGCCGATGCTGGCCCATAAGGCGGAGGATGAAGGCATTGCCGTCGCCGAGAATATCGCCGGCCAGACCGGCATCGTGAACCACGACGTCATTCCCAGCGTCGTCTACACCATGCCCGAGATCGCCGGCGTCGGCCTCACCGAGGAGGAGGCGAAGGCCCATGGCGAGGTCAAAATCGGCAAGTTCCCGATGATGGCCAACAGCCGCGCCAAGACCAATCGCGAGCCGGACGGCTTCGTCAAGGTGATCGCCGACGCGAAATCGGACCGGGTGCTGGGCGTCTGGATGATCGCTTCGGTCGCCGGCACGATGATCGCCCAGGCCGCCCAGGCGATGGAGTTCGGCGCGACCTCGGAGGATATCGCCTATACCTGCCACGCCCATCCGACCCATAGCGAGGCGGTCAAGGAAGCGGCGATGGCGGTGCGCGGCCTGCCGATCCACATATGAGGCCGGGACGCTGAACCGGCCTTTCGCCGCCATCGCTCTGGCCGGCCTTGCTTTGGCCTCATGCGGCGGCCCCAGGGCCCTGACCCTGCCCACCGACGCGGTCGACCGGGCCGCGACCTGCGGCATCGTCGCCGCGGCGGAGGCGCGGAGCGCGACGGCCGACTTCAACCAGCCCTTGCCCCTCGCCGCGCAGGGGCGGATCCTCCATCATGCCCTGCTGGCGGCGTCCGAGGGCGGGCGTTTTTCGGCCGAGACCGCCGGGGAGGTCAGCCGGCGGATGACGGCGCTGCAGGCAGGCGTGACCAACGGCAAATGGCAGGATCTGGCGCCCGCCTGCCGCGCCGCCTTTCCCGCCGCCGCGGCCGGCGCCGGAGCGACCCTGCCCGCCGACCGGCTCGACGCCCAGCTCGGCTGCAGCGAGCTGGCGCAATTCACCGTCACCGCGCTGGAGGCGGACAAGGCGCATTACGGGGCGGAGCTTGCCGACTATCGCCGGCTGCGCACCAGGCTCAGCGACCGGATCGGGCCGGCTTTGCGCAGCCGGACCGGTTCGAGCCTCACCGCCCAGCGCGCCGAAGGCGACAAGGCGCTGGCGGCGATCGCCCAGCTTGGCTCGCCGGTCGCCCTGCTCGACCGCTGCCTGAAGACGTTCGGCTGATGCGGCGGCGGCGGTGACTTCGGTCGCGCTGCCTTTGCTCGACCCGTTGCTCGACTATCTCGACTGGGCGGGCGTCGCCGTCTTCGCCTTGTCCGGCGCGCTCGTCGCCGCCGCGAAGAAGCAGACCCTGGTCACCTTCATCTTCTTCGCCGTCGTCACCGGAATCGGCGGCGGCACGGCCCGCGACCTGCTGATCGGCGCGCCGATCTTCTGGATCCACCAGAACACGATCCTGCTCATCTGCGCCGCCGCCGCGCTCATCGTCTGGCTGACCCCGGCCGCCTTGTGGAAGGGGCGGACCCTGCTCTGGCTCGATGCGATCGGCCTCGGCGCCTATGCGAGCTTCGGCGCGGCCAAGGGCCTCGCTTTCGGCATCGCCCCGCTCCCCGCGATCGGCATGGGGGTGCTGACCGGCTGCCTCGGCGGCATCCTTCGCGATCTCCTCGCCGGCGACCCGTCGATCCTGATGCGGCCCGAACTCTACGTCACCGCCGCCGCTTTGTCCGCGGCGCTCACCGTCGCCTTGCTGCTGCTCGGCCTTCCCGGCATGGCCGCCGGCCTGATCGCCGCGGCCGCCGGCTTCGCCCTCCGCGCCTGCGCGATCCGCTATGGCTGGTCGTTGCCCGCCTATCGCCGATAGAGCTTGCACGGCCTGCCCTTTCGCGCCACTTTTCGGCATGATCGGTCGTCCTCTTCTAGCCTCTCTCGCCCTGCTTTCCCTTTCCGGCGAGGCGCCGCCGGCGCCGGCTCCCGCCGCGCATTGGGTGCTGAACCGGAATCCATCCTGGTGCTCGCTCTTCCGCGTGCCGGAAAGCCGGCAGGATCCGATTTTCGAATTCCGCGACGTGCCGGCCGCCAACGAACATTATATCCTCTTCCCTTTGCCGATCGCGCAGACCGAGAAGATCGACGGTCCGCAACTGGTGCTGCAGCCTTCGGGCGAGGTCGTGAAGGCGTGGAGTCATTCCGGTTTCATCTATCGCGGCGGGCAGCGTTGGGACGCCGTCCGCGTCACTGTCGATGGCGATAATCTTCTGCCGTTGTTGAGATCGGCTTCGCGTGTCGAATTGAAGGACAGTCGCGGGCCGGTCGCCGCCGTCGACCTTCCCGGTGCGAGCGGAGCGGTCGCAGCGCTCGCCGGATGCGAAGACGCCCTTCTGGCAAAGTGGGGAATCGACGTCGGCGCTTATCGGTCGCTCGCCTCACCGCCGAAGCCGATCGATCGCAGGCATTGGTTCAGCGAAAACGACTATCCGATGGCCGCCCTCTTCGACGCCAAATCGGGCTATACGGTGGCCCGTCTCGCGGTCGACGAAACGGGCGCGGTCGCCGATTGCGCGACCGTCGCCAAGAGCGGCAGCGATGTGCTCGACTGGCAGACCTGCAAGAGGTTGCGCGCTTCGGCCCATTATCGGCCGGCCCGCGACGCCCAGGGACGAGCGGTTCGCGCGCAAGCAATCTTGATGGTCGAGTTCACCTTCGCTCAGAAATAGCTCAGAGGAACATGCTTCCCACCTCCGCCCACGGCCTCGGCTCGGTCGGCGGCACCATCGGCGGCGCGAGGCTCCGCTGCCAGAGGCCGACGTCCCACCATCCGCTTTGCTTCCAGCCGACCTGGCGATAGGTGCCGGCGCGGACGAAGCCGAGCCGCTCGTGCAGCGCAACGCTCGCATCGTTGGGAAGGGTGACCGCGCCGAAGGCCTGGGTGAAGCCCTGCGCCTCGAGCATCGCCAGCAGCGGCCGGTAGAGGAAGCTGCCGATGCCGCGACGGTGCAGGCCCCGGCGCACATAGACCGTGGTCTCGACCGTGTAGCGGTAAGCGGGCCGCGGCCGGAAGGGGCTCGCATAGGCATAGCCGGCAAGGTCCCCTGCCTCGTCGATCGCGGCGAGCCAGGGATAGAGGTCTCCGGCCGCCTCGATCCGCTTGCGCATCGCCGCCGCGTCCGGCGCCTCCGTCTCGAACGAGACGATGCTGTTCTCGACATAGGGCGCGTAGAGCGCCGCGACGGCCGCGGCATCGGCCGGCGTGGCGGTGCGGAGCCTCAGCCGACCAGCTTCATCAGCCACAGGGTGAAGCCACTCGTCCGCGGCGGCTGGCGGACGACGCTGTCGCTGCCCGGGCATTCGAGGCAGCGCGCCTGGATCGCCGGGCCGGACAGGAGCCGGTCCGCCTCGGCCATGGCGCGGGCGAGCAGCAATTTCGGCCTGCCGGCGATGCGGGCGAAGGCGTCGCCCGCCTGCTCGTCATCGTCCTTGCCGGGCCGGGCGAGCGAGGCGAGGAGACGATCGCCCAGATCGGGCTTCTTCTCGAGCCAGACGGCCTTGGCCGAGCCCGGATCGAGCTTCGCTCGCCGCGCCGCCTCGCGCACCGCATCGTCAAGGCCGCCAAAGGCGTCGACGAGGCCGAGCTGGCGGGCGGTGCCGCCGTCCCAGATATGGCCCTGGCCGATCCTGTCGACCTGCTCCGGCCGCATGTGCCGGGCGGCGCCAACCACGCTTAGGAAGCGGCGGTAGATGCTGTCGACGCCGGTCTGGAGCAGCTTGCCGACTTCCGGGCTGGGCCCGCGCATCAGGTCCGGCTCGCCCGAAAGCGGCGTCGTCTTGACCCCGTCGGCGCCGATGCCGAGCTTGGCGAGCGTCCCCTGGAAGCTCGGCAGGATGGCGAAGACGCCGATCGAGCCGGTGATGGTCGACGGCTCGGCATAGATCTTGTCGCCGGCGGTCGACACCCAATAGCCGCCGCTGGCGGCAAGATTGCCCATCGACACCACCACCGGCAGCCCCTTCGCCTTGGCGGCGAGCACCGCCTGGCGGATCCGCTCCGACGCCAGCGCCGAGCCGCCCGGCGAATCGACGCGCAGCACGAGCGCCTTGAGATCGCGCTCGCGAAGCCCGCGGTTGAGCGCGCGGACGATCGTCTCCGCCCCGGCCGATCCCGGCCCGGCATTGCCGTCGACGATGTCGCCGGCGACGGTGAGGATGCCGATCTGGCCGTCATCGTCGACCGGATTGGCCGCCGCCCAATTCTCATAGTCGATCTTGCGGAAGCTGCCCGGAACGTCGTCGTCGCGGGTGCCGGCGATCTGGCCCACTCGCCTGCCGAAAGCGGTGCGGTCGCCGACATGGTCGACGAGCCCCGTCTTCAGCGCCGCCTGGGCCATGTCGCCGCCGGCGGCGGCGATGCGGCCGTTCGGATCGGCGACGTAGCCGGCGATGTCCGCCTTCGGCCTGGCCCGTTTGACCTCCTGCTGCCAATTCTCCCACATCGCGCCGTAGACGCCCTGCAGCGCCTGCTTCGCCTCGGGCGACATGTCGTTGCGGATGAACGGCTCGACCGCCGCCTTGTAGGTGCCGACCCGATAGACGTTGGCGGTGATCCCCAATTTGTCCATCAGCCCCTTGAAGAAGAGCTGGCTGCCGCCGGGCCCGGCGACGATGACGCCGCCCAGCGGGTTCAGCCATACCTCGCTGGCGTGGGAGGCGAGCTGATAGCTGTCGTCGTCATAGGCGCTGGCATAAGCGAGCACCGGCTTGCCGGCCTTGCGCACCTCGTCCAGCGCCTCGCCGACCTGCGACAGGGCGGTCTGGCCGCCGCCGGCGAAGATGTCGAGATCGAGCGCGACCGCCGGCACCCTCTTGTCCTTCGCCGCCGCGCGCAACGCCTGAACCATGTCGCGCAGGCGATATTCATGCGGGCCGCGCGCGCCGCCGAGCAGCTGGCTGGCACTGGGCTGCGACGGCTGCTCGACCACCGGCCCGTCGAGCCGGAGGAACAGGGCGCCCCTCTGGCCGGAGCCGACGGTCGGGCGGGCGTTCATCGCCGCCCACAGGCCGACGAAGAAGAGCAGCATCGCGATCAGGACGAGCGCGTCCTTCACCCCGACCAGAAGCTTCCACACCTTGCCTGCGAACGTCATCGCACCAGCCTCCCGAGCGCCCTCCCACTCGGCTACTCCACCGGCGCCGGCCTGTAAATCCGGACCGGACGTCCGGCCGCGCGACTCCGCAATCTTCGCCGGCAGCCAGCCACCACCAGTAACGATCAAGATTAAACTAAATAACTAACGTGGCGTTAACCCTGTGAATAGTGCAATAATCCCGACATGTACGGAGGAACTACTATAAACTATCTGACGTTGTTTGTGCGGGGGTGAGTAGTGAAAGGATAACAAGATGTCCCCCCATGTAAGGAGCATTAGCGTTCCCCTGCTGTCCGCAGGGCTGTGCATTCTCGCTTTGCCGGGCTGCGAATCGTCCGGTCATTATCGCGTGGCGAGCGTCGATTCGGCGGGAGTGCAGAGCGCCGGCGCGCCCGAAAGCGCCCAGAACGACGTCTCGGCCTCCGGCAATGGCGGCACCGCCGCCGGCGCCCAGCAGGCCGGCGGGCAGCAGGCCGGCGCGCAACAGAGCGGCGCGAGCAGCCGCCTCAGGGGGACCAGGGCGGTCGCCACCGGCGGCCTGGTCGGACCGGGCGGCGCCGCGGGCACCGGCCTCCTCGCCAATAGCGGCAATCCCGCCAACCGCAATCCGCGGGTCTCCGGCGTGCTCGTCGCCTCGGGTCAGCGGGCGAGCGCTCTCGCCGCGCGCGGCACGCCGCTCGCCGAGCGCATCGACAGCCGCACGCCCGGCGGGATGAACATCACCGGTCGCGTGATCCGAAGCGCGGGCGCGGGCGGCCAGGCTCTGGTCCGCGCCGGCAACGGCCAGGAATATCTGGTCGACGGCCTGACCGCGGCGCCGGGCCAGCTGGTGACGGTGACCGCCAACAATGCCCGGCCGATCGGCAGCGCGAACCAGAGCGCCCTGATCGCCGGCAGCGCGCTCTCCGCCAATCAGGAGCAGGGCACGGCGGTGACGGCCGGGGCCCAGTCCGGCGGGCGCACCACCACCATCGGCACGCCGGTCACCGGCACCCAGACGACCAATGCGGGGACGACGCTCCCGGCCGTCAATCTGCCGATCGCCAGCCCGCTGCCGCGCGGCAATTGAGCGCGAAACCGGCAGGGCGGCGCGCGACGATGCGATCCTCTCATCGGTTCGCCGCCGCCCTGCTCGCGCTCGCGGCCCCCACCTCGGGCGCGGCGCAGACCGGATCGCCGATCGACCGCGACCGCGCCGACCGGCGCCAGCCCTGGATCCGCGCGGCGCCGCCGGTCCCCCGCGCCGCCACCAGGGTCGAGGCCGGGAACGATGCCGCACCGGCCATCGCCTCGATCGCGTTCGAGGGCACCAACGTGCCGATCGAGGTCGCCGAAGCCGCGCAGCCTTTCGTCGGCCGGCCGGCGAGCAAGGCCAATCTCCAGGCGCTCGTCGCCGCCATGTCGGAAGCCTATGGCCGGTCCGAGATCGCGCTGTTCACCATCGTCGTGCCCGAACAGGATCTGTCGTCGGGCAAGGTCCGCGTCTTCGTCGCCGAGGGCCATATCGAAGCGGTGGTGCTGACCGGCGAGGTCGAGGGCCGGTCGCTGCGCCTCGTCCATGCTTATGCGAATCGCCTGGTCGGCGCGCGCACCACCCGCCGCGCGACCATGGAACGCTATCTCTCGCTGATCCGCGACATCCCCGGCCTCGACGTCGAGGCCAGCCTCGCCACCGGCGACAGCCCGGGCGGCGTGCGCCTGATCCTTGCGCTCCATCATAAGCGCCCGATCCTCGCCTTCGGCTTCGACAACCGCACCACCCAATTGGTCCGGGACGGCCAGTTCCACGCGACGGCGCGCGGCTACGGCCTGATCCGCGAAGGCGACGAGACCGAGCTCGAAGCGACCGCTTCGGTGAACTTCAGCGATCTTCTCTATGCCGGCCTCACCCATTCGACCCCACTCGGCGGCGAAGGCACGCGGCTGGCGCTGAGCGGCGGCTTCCTCTCCACCCGCAGCCCCCGCAGCGGGCTTCGCGGCGAAGCCCATGCCTTGGGCCTCGTCCTCAGCCATCCCCTGATCCGCTCCTACCGCCGCAACCTGACCCTCAGCCTGTCGCTCGACGGTCTCGACAGCCGCAATGCGGCATTCGGCTCGCTCATCTCGTCGGAGCGGACGCGGGCGGTCCGCGCCGCGGCCGGCTATTCGGAGACCAGCCGGGACGGCCGCCGCGCGCTCAGCGCCGGGCTCACGGCCAGCCGCGGCCTGGACCTGCTGGGCGCGCGCGTGCCGGCGGCGATCGGCACGGCGCGGTTCACCAAGCTGAACCTGCGTCTCGGGCTCGATCAGTCGATCGGCCGCCGGGCGACGCTGCGGCTGCGCGCGAGCGGCCAATGGACCCGCGATCCGCTGCCGGCGGCCGAGCGCTTCTCGGTCGGCGGCGCCGAATTCGGCCGCGCCTTCGAGACCGGCCTGATCAACGCCGACCGCGGCTATGCCGGCTCGGCCGAGCTGGCCTGGCGGCCCCTCGCCGCCGGCCGCTTCGCGTCGAGCGAGATTTACGGGTTCGCCGACCGCGCGGCGGTGCGGCTGCTGCCGCGTCCCGGCTTTGCCGGCGGGGATTTCGACCTCGCCTCGGCCGGCGTCGGCCTGCGCTTCGCCTATCGCGACAAGGCAGTGATCGAGCTCGAAGGCGCGCGCGCGATCGACCGGCCCTGGCCGGGCTACAAGCCGGGCTGGCGCCTCTCGATCGGATGGAAAATCTCGCTCCGTCCCTGATCCGAGCCTTGACGGCGGATGAACACACCCTAAATCGGCGTTGCTGGCACTCACGCAGGGTGAGTGCTAACAAGTTTCCATAACCCGCGGCCTGCGCGGCACCTTCAGGGGGGCTGCAGCCGCATGACAGAAGAGAAGGTGACGCGCATGAACTTTCGTCCGCTTCATGACCGAGTGCTCGTTCGACGCATCGAGGCCGAGGAAAAA
>JAXDOV010000206.1:0-5394 GCA_034668705.1 Sphingomonadales bacterium | reverse complement strand
ACGCTCATCGTGTCGAGCGGGATGCCGTCGAACAGGATCTTCATGTCGTCGATCGTGTCGATCGCGACCCCCGCCTTGCCGACGTCGCCGGTGACTCGCGGATGGTCGCTGTCATAGCCGCGATGGGTGGCGAGATCGAAGGCGACGGAGAGGCCCTTCTGCCCGGCGGCGAGGTTGCGGCGGTAGAAGGCGTTCGAATCCTCGGCGGTCGAGAAGCCGGCATATTGGCGAATCGTCCACGGCCGCCCGCTATACATCGAGGCGTAAGGGCCGCGGGTGAAGGGCGGGAAGCCGGGCAGGCCGGGGTCGATCCCCGCCACGTCCTCGGACGTGTAGAGCGGCTTCACCTCGATCCCCTCGGGCGTGTGCCAGACGATATCCTTGCCCTTCACCTCCTTCGAGGCGGCGGCCTGCCAGTCGGCGCGGGTGGGTTTCCCAGCGCTCACCAGCCCCTCTCCCGCTCGCGGGAGAGGGAGGGGCCCGCGAAGCGGGAGGGTGAGGGCATCGCCGTCGGCAAGACCCTCACCCTGCCATGGGCTGCCACTAAGGTTGCCTCCGGGGGAGGCAACCAGGCAGCCCATCCCGCAAGCGGGAGAGGGTGCATTTGCGGATCAATGCGCACTCTTCGGCGTCTCCATCAGCTCGACCAGCACCCCGCCCATGTCCTTGGGATGGACGAAGATGACCGGGGTCCCATGCGCGCCGATGCGCGGCTCGCCAAGCACCTTGGCGCCCTTCGCCTCCATCTCGGCCTTGGCCTCGTGGATGTCCGGCACCTCGAAGCAGACATGATGCTGGCCGCCGGCGGGGTTCTTCTCGAGGAATCTCAGGATCGGCGAATTCTCCCCGAGCGGCTCGAGCAGTTCGATCTGGCTGTTCGGCGTGTCGACGAAGCAGACCCGCACGCCCTGGGGCGGCAGGTCGAACGCCTGGTGGATCTTCGTCGCTCCGAGCAGGTCGCGGTACATGGCGACGCTCCGTTCGATAGACGGGGTGGCGATCCCGACATGGTTCAGGCGGCCGAGCTTCATCGAAATAGTCTCGCATTGCGGGGGTTCAGCATGAAGGCACCTTCGATTCGCCGCCCTGCGGCACGAAGCGGTCGCCCTGCTTCACCCAGGTTTCGGTGAGCTCCCTGTCGCCGGAATAGACGACGTCGAACGACACGTCCTTCGAGATGTTGGTGGCGTGGCCGGTGATCTCGGTGTCGCCCAGCACCAGTGCCTTGAGGCCGCCGCTGCTCTTGTAATAGGTGCGGATCGGGCCCGATTGGACCGGCCCGGCCGCTGTCAGTTCGGTGAGGGTGGCGCTGCCGGCAAGACAATTCTGATCGCGGTTGCGCCCTTCCTCCCAGATGGCGGGAAGGGTGGTGAAGGCATTGGTCATCCGCCAGCGGGGCGGCGTGTTCCACTGGGCGCCGCTGACCGCTTCGGGCCAGGACCCGGCGACCTGGAACTTGTCGCCGTCGGGGGTCAGATAATGGACCGCGACCGTGCCGGCGCAGTCGCGGCAGCCGCCCGCTCCCGTGGCGGGGCTGATCAGCACCGCCTTGTCGCCGATCCAGAACAACCGCGAAGGATGGTAGACGAGCGTGCGGCCGGCGATCTGCAGCTGCGCCTGGTCCTTGGCGCCGAAGGCGGCGGCGAAGGCGCGCGAGAGCTGCTCGGGGAGCGGCAGCGTCCGCACGTCGGGCGGCGGCGCCGGCGCGATCAGATTCTCGTCGACGGTCGCGACATTTTCGGAAAGCGCGACATTGGCCTCGGGCGCGGTGCGGCCGCCGCTGACCGCCCGCCCCAGCATCAGGCCCAAAAAGATGGCGACGACCAGCCCGATCGCGCCGAGCACCACGTAAAGCGCGGTGCGCGAGCGCGGCGCCTCCTCGTCGACGATCTCGACCCTCTCCGTGCGCAGCGGCCGTCCCGGCTCGGCATCGGGGCCGTGGCCGAGCAGGCGGCGCTTCTCGACCTGGAACTCCTCCTCGGTCAGCGCCCCGGCCTCGCGCAGCCGCTGCAGCCGTTCGAGCTCGTCATAGCGGGTGCTCATGCCGGCCTCGCCACCCGCTGTTCCCCGGCGAAAGCCGGGGTCCAGTCTATCGAACACAAGATGCATCGGCCGCAACTGGATCCCGGCTTTCGCCGGGAAACGGAGCAGAGCTCAGAGCGGGATATTGTCATGCTTCTTCCATGGGTTCTCGAGCTGCTTGTCGCGCAGCTTGCGAAGGCCGAGGGCGATCCGGCGCCGCGTCGAATGGGGCATGATCACCTCGTCGATGAAGCCCTTCGACGCCGCCACGAACGGATTGGCGAAGCGCGCCTCATAGTCGACGGTGCGGGCGGCGATCTTGTCGGGATCGCCGATATCCGTCCGGAAGATGATCTCGACCGCGCCCTTGGCCCCCATCACCGCGATCTCCGCCGACGGCCAGGCGTAATTGAGGTCGCCGCGCAGATGCTTCGACGCCATGACGTCATAGGCGCCGCCATAGGCCTTGCGGGTGATGACAGTGATCTTCGGCACCGTCGCCTCGGCATAGGCGAAGAGCAGCTTGGCGCCGTTCTTGATGATCCCGTTATGCTCCTGCGCAACGCCCGGGAGGAAGCCCGGCACGTCGACGAAGGTCAGGATCGGGATGTCGAAGGCGTCGCAGAAGCGGACGAACCGCGCCGCTTTCTTCGAGCTGTTGATGTCGAGCACGCCGGCCAGCACCATCGGCTGGTTGGCGACGATGCCGACGCTACGCCCCTCGATCCGGCCGAAGCCGGTGATGATGTTGGCCGCATGGCCCGGCTGGATTTCGAAGAAGTCCCCCTCGTCCACAGTCTTCGCGATCAATTCGTGCATGTCGTAGGGCCGCGCGGCGCTGTCCGGGATGAGCGTGTCGAGGCTCTCCTCGATCCGGTCCCAGGGATCGGGGCAGGGCCGCTCGGGCAGATCGTGGCGGTTGGAGAGCGGCAGGAAGTCGAAGAAGTCGCGGGTGGCGAGCAAGGCGTCGATGTCGTTCTCGAACGCGACGTCGGCGACGCCCGAGCGGGTGGTATGGGTGACGGCGCCGCCCAATTCCTCCTGCGTCACCACCTCGTTGGTCACCGTCTTCACCACGTCCGGGCCGGTGACGAACATGTAGCTCGAATCCTTCACCATGAAGATGAAGTCGGTCATCGCCGGCGAGTAGACGGCGCCGCCGGCGCAGGGGCCCATGATCAGGCTGATCTGAGGGATTACGCCCGAGGCGAGGACGTTGCGCTGGAAAACTTCGGCATAGCCGGCGAGGCTGGCGACGCCCTCCTGGATGCGGGCGCCGCCGCTGTCGTTCAAACCGATGACCGGCGCGCCGACCTTCATCGCCATGTCCATCACCTTGCAGATCTTCTGGGCGTGGCGTTCGGAGAGCGAGCCGCCGAAGACGGTGAAATCCTGGGCGAAGACGAAGACGAGGCGGCCATTGATCGTGCCGGAGCCGGTGACGACGCCGTCGCCCGGCACCTTCTGCGCCTCCATGCCGAAATCGGTACAATTATGCTCGACGAACATGTCATATTCCTCGAAGCTGCCCTCATCGAGAAGGACGAGGAGCCGCTCGCGGGCGGTGAGACGGCCCTTGGCGTGCTGGGCCGCGATCCTCTTCTCGCCGCCGCCCCGCTGCGCCTCCCGCCGGCGGGCTTCGAGCTCTTCGATCGTCGTCGCCATGACTTTTCCGTGACAGCCTCAGAAGGGCTTTTCCTTAGGACGCGGACGAAGGGGAGGCAATCGAGGCCCCTCCCCGCCTGCTATCGCCGGATCACCGTCCCTCGAAATGCGGCTGGCGCTTCTGCAGGAAGGCCATCACCGCATTGCGAAAATCCTCGGTGCGGCCGGCGTCGCGCTGCGCGATCCGCTCCGCCGCCAGCGCATCGGTCAGCGCCAGCTCCTGCGCGTCGCGGGCGAGCCGGCGGATGAGGCCGAGAGCGATTGTCGGCCCCTGCGCAAGCTGCGTCGCCAGCGCCACCGCCTCTTCGGCGAGATCCTCATCCTCAACCAATCGCGCGATCATCCCCCAGTCCCGCGCCTGCTCGGCCGGAATGCGCTCGCCCAGCATCATCATCTCGATCGCCCGCGCCCGCCCGGCAAGGCGCGGCAGCAGCCAGGTCGCCCCCGCATCCGGGACGAGGCCGATATTGACGAAGGCCTGGAGGAAATAGGCCGAGCGCGCGGCGACGACGATGTCGGCGGCGAGGGCGAGCGAGCAGCCGGCGCCGGCGGCAGGCCCGTTGACCGCGGCCACGATCGGGATCGGCAGCGCGAACAGGGCCTCGATCAGCGGATTGAACCCCGTCTCCAGCGCCGCGCCGACATCCTCGGGAAGGCCGCCGCCGCCGGCGAGATCGGCGCCGCTCGAAAAGCCGCGGCCTTCGCCGGCGAGGAGCAGGCAGCGGGCACCGCGCCGGGGGGCCTCCTCCGCCGCCTCGCGCAGCTCGGCCAGCATCGCAGCGTTGAGCGCGTTCAGCGTATCCGGCCGTGCAAGCGTCAGCGTGGCGACGGCGGCGGGGCTGATCTCGAGACGGACATGTTGATAGGCCATGGGCACCTTACAGCATCCCGGCGGCCTGCGCGCAATCGCGGCCGATTGACAGCGCGCCGGCGCCGCCCCAGCCTGCTGTCGCAAAGGGGAATGGGCGATGGCGAATTCGTGGTTCAAGGGATTGCTGATGCTGGCGGCGCTCGCCGTCGGCGGGACCGCGCCGGCGGCCCCCAGGGCGATTGTCGGCAAGCCGGCGCCGGCCTTCGCCCTCACCACCTTCGACAAGCGCAAGCTCAAGCTGGCGGACCTTCAGGGCAAGGTGGTGGTGATCAACTGGTGGGCGACCTGGTGCGGCCCGTGCAAGGCCGAGATGCCGATGATGAGCGCCTTCCACCGCCGCCACAAGGGCGAGGGGTTCGAGATTTTCGGAGTCACCACCGAGGATTCGGTGCCGCCCTACATGCTGAAGCGGGTCTCGGCGGCGCTCTCCTACCCGCTCGTCCTGCGCTTCTCCGGTGTCAACTATCCGACCCTGGACGGCGTCCCCACCTCCTATGTGATCGACCGCCACGGCATCCTCCGCTACGCCAAGGCCGGCGCCTTCGACGAGCAGGATTTCGACGCCGTCATCCTCCCTTTGCTGCGCGAGCCGGCGGGCTGAAGCTGTTTCGACAGTCAGAGAATTGTCAGGCTCGCTTGGTCCTCCCTGCGGCCGCAGGCCGTGGGGAGGGGGACCGCACGAAGTGCGGTGGAGGGGCCAACTGACTCAGAAAAGCCCCTCCACCACCCTTCGGGTGGTCCCCCTCCCCATGAGCAGGTGCGGAGTGCCCCGCACTCCGCAGCCACGTCCGGGGGACGTGGCGACCTGCTCATGCTTCGCGGACAGGGAGGACTAA
>JAXDOV010000205.1:0-9078 GCA_034668705.1 Sphingomonadales bacterium | reverse complement strand
TCCTCACGCGACCCCGACGATCTGCAGCTTGGTTTCGAGCGTGTCGCGATCGAACGGCTTCATCACATATTCGTCGGCGCCGGCATCGATCGCGGCGCGGATATGCGCGGCGTCGTTCTCGGTCGTGCAGAAGACGACCTTGGGCTGGAAGGGGAACGGCTTCTGGCGGAGCGTGCGGAGGAACTCCATCCCGCCCATTACCGGCATGTTCCAGTCGAGCAGGACGACGTCGGGCATCTTCTCTTCGCAGCGCGACAGCGCCTCGCGGCCGTCCTCGGCCTCCTCGACGATGAAATCGAGCGTCTCGAGAATGTGGCGGGCGACCTTGCGGATCACCTTCGAATCGTCGACGACAAGACAGCTCTTCATAGACTTTCCACCCGTGGCTCTTTCCGACTAATCGCAAATAGTAATCAGGCGCTTAAAGGCGCTCAGGCCGCCGCGGCTGCGTCGGCGCAGCCCGCGATCAGCGCGCCGACGTCGACCAGCAGCAGCAGCTCGCCGCCCGCCGGCACCATCGCCTTCGCCGCCCGGCGCCAGAGCGCGGCGGTGCGCACCGGCAGCGGCACCGGCTCGGCATCGGCTTCGATCACGTCCTCCACCGCTTCGACGAGCAGGGCGTAGGGATGGCCGTCGACGACGGCGACGACCGCGTCCCGGCGCGGCGCCTCGCCGGCGTCGAGACCGAGAGCGGCGGGACAGTCGATCACGGTCAGCACCCGGCTGCGCAGCGCGGCCAGGCCGGCGACATGCGGCGGCGCGCCCGGCGCCGGCACGATGAAGTCGATCTCGACCACCGCCTCGACCTCGGCGGCGGGAAAGGCGACGCGCTCGCCGGCGAGGCGGACGATGAGGAGAAGCGTCGCCATCCTATTTCCTCCGGCGCTTGCGGCGCGGCCCGGCCAGCGCCTTCAGGATCGCGTCGCGGTCGTAGCGGTGGATCGAATCGTCGCCCTCCCCCAGCGGCTCGGGATGGGCGCGAATGCGGACGACATTGGCCGCCGGCGGCGATGCCGGCTCCGGCCCGCCATCCTCGGCCAGCCGGACGATCGTCTCGGCCGCCTCGGCCCCCGGCTCGCCTTCCCTGACGACGCGATAGCCGGCGGCTTCGACCACCGGCCGCAGGATCGTGTCGAGGAAAGGATCGGACCCGGCCAGCAGGCAGACCGGCTTGTCCCCCTCGCCCAAAGCGGCGCAATGCGCGGCGAAGAGCCAGTGGACGTCGAGCAATTCGACCTGCTCGCCGCCGACCAGGGCCACCCCGGCGACGGGACCCGGCGCATGCGCCGGCCGGATCGCCGCATTGACCCCGACGATGTCGAGCACCTCGTCGAGCGCGTAGCCGATCTCGTTTTGCCCGTCGGTGAGGCGCAGCAGCCTGATCCCGGTTTCGGGAAGGGCGTCGCAGCCTTCGAGCGGCAGGATGCGGTCGCCGAGCGTCACCCGCAGCCGGCCCGCCGTCCGCGCGATCTGCTTCGCCGCCGCTTCCTCGATCCGTTCGACCGCGCCGAGAGGCACCATCTGCCGGGCGCCGCCGAAGGCGCGGAAGACGAGGACCTTGAGCATCGGCGCCGAATCCGCCTGGGCGGGCGCGTCGGCGGCGGATTCCTCCTTTTCCTCGTCGAACGCCAGCATGGCGCGCGCGGCGAGGGCGGAAGGATCGAGCAGCAGCAGCGGCCGGCCATTGTCGGCGAGCGTCGTCCCGGCATAGAGGCCGGCGGTCATGATCGCCGGCGAGGCCGGCTTCACCACCAGCTCCTCATGATCGTGGACCTCGTCGACGGCGAGCGCATAGATGCGGCCGCCGGCGAGCTTCAGCACGATGAGATTCTGGTCGGCCATCGCATCCGGCGCGGGCGCGCCGATCAGCTTGCGGAGGAACAGGACGGGGGTGCGGCGGCCGCGGATGGTCGCGATCGCCGCGCCGCCGACCTGCTCGAGCCGGACCGCTTCGCTGCGGGCGCGGACGATCTCGTCGATCGCCGAGCGCGGGATGGCGAAGGCCTGGCCGGCGGCGCCGACGGTGAGGGCCGGGATGATGGTGAGGGTGAGCGGGACGCGCAGGGTCAGCGTGGTGCCCGCGCCGGGCGCGCTGGCGACGTCGATGAGGCCGCCGACCCGTTCGATATTGGCGCGGACCACGTCCATGCCGACGCCCCGGCCGGAGAGCGAGGTCACCTCCGCCGCCGTCGAGAGGCCGGGCTCGAAGATCAGCGCCGCCTGCTCGGCCGGGCCGAGCCGCGCGGCGCGGTCGGCGCGCATGATGCCGGAGGCGACCGCCTTGGCGACGAGCTTTTCGGAATCGATGCCGCGGCCGTCGTCGCGTATCTCGATCAATATCTGGTTGCCGGCCTGGCGGGCGCAGACGGTGAGCGCGCCGCTCATCTTCTTGCCCGCCGCCTTGCGGTTCTCCGGCCGCTCGAGGCCGTGATCGACCGCGTTGCGGATGATGTGGGTGAGCGGATCGCGCAGCATCTCGATCATCTCGCGGTCGAGCTCGACGTCGCCGCCGTCGACATTGAGCGAGACCTGCTTGCCGGTCTCGGCGGCGAGGTCGCGGACCATGCGCGGCAGCGGCGCGAACAGGCTGTCGATCCGCTGCATGCGGGTGCGGGTGACGGCGTCGCGGAGGTCGGCGATCGAGCCCGACACCCGCTCGAAGCAGGCGGTGACGTCGGCCGCGGCGGAGGTCTCGCGAAGCTGGCGGGCAAGCTCGTTGCGGGCGAGGACGAGGTCGGAGACGCCGCTCATCATCCGGTCGAGCAGCTCGATGGGCAGGCGGATGGTGCGCGAGGCGGCGCGCGGCGCCGGATGGGATCCGCCGGCGGTTGCGCGCGGTTCGGCGCCGGGCGCCTGCTCGGCCAGCGCTTCGATCAAAGAGGTGTCGTCGCCGGCGCCGGGATCCTCGCCGGCCTCCAGCTGCTCGGTCAGCTCGGAGATGCGGTCGATGATGGCGAGGACGGCGGTGACGAGGGCGGGATCGGGGCGGCGCTTGCCCTCGCGCACCGCGGCGAGGGCGTCTTCGGCGGCATGGCTGAGCGCCTTGATCCGCGGCAGGTCGAAGAAGCCGCTATTGCCCTTGACGGTGTGGACGAAGCGGAAAATCTCGTCGAGGCCGGCGCGGTCGTCGGGCGCGGCTTCCCAGGCGACGAGCCCGCCCGAGAGCGCTTCGAGCATCTCGCGGGTTTCGGCGATGAATTCGTTGAGAAGATCGTCCATGGGTCCGCCGTAAGTGCGCGGACCCTCTATGCGGTGCTTCGGTTAAGGAGGCGTTTACCCGACGGGTAGGGCGGCGCCGAGCAGCAGCACCCCTTCTTCCTGATCGGAGATCTGCACTTCGCCGCCCGCTTCGTCGACCAGGCAGTGGACCAGCCAGGCGGCGGCGGCGCGCGGCGCGATCGCATCCTCGGCGGCGTCGCCGGCCAGCGCCCGCTTCAGCTCGGCGTCGAGGACGATGCGCGGCCCCTCGGCGCGGGCGACGATGTCGAGCCCGTCCCCGTGCCGCTCGGCGCCGACGTCGAGCCGGCCGCCGCGCACCAGCGAGTCGCCGGCGATGAGGACGAGGTTCAGCAGCACCTTCAGCGCCGATTTGCTGATCGTCGGCATGTCGACCATCCAGCCGAGATTGATGCGGCCGTCGCCCCCGAACAGACCCTCGATGGCGACGCGCGCCTCGCGGGTGTCGACCTCGTCGGCGAAGCCGCCGGCGGCGCCGAAGGCGAGGCGGAAGAATTTCAGCTTGTTGGCCGAGGCGCGGGCGCTCTCGCCGAGCAGGTCGAGGCAGCGGGCGCGCATCTCCGGATCATGCTCGTCGGTCAGCAATTCGATGCCGTTGTTGAGCGCGCCGACCGGCGACAGCAGATCGTGGCAGAGGCGCGAACAGAGAAGGCTCGCGAATTCGTGAGATTTCATGGTCGATGCCGCCCGTTGTGACTGCCCCGATGGCCCTGCCCTATTGGCCTTCGGGGCGCGCGGTTGCAAGGCGGCGCTGCAGGCCGCCCACCCCTTGATATCACTCGATTCATCGCCACATCGGACCTGTAATGACCCGGGGGGCGTCGACCATCAAAGCCATCCTTGCCGCCGATGCCGCCGGCTGGCGTCTCGACCGGGCGCTCGCCGCCGCTCTGCCGACCCTGTCGCGCGAGCGGGTGAAGGCGCTGATCGGCGGCGGACGGGTGACGGGGCCGGAAGGCGCGCTGGTGCGCGACCCCGCGGCCAGGGCCGTGCCCGGCGGCGCCTATCATCTGGTCGTGCCGGAGCCGATTCCGGCGCATAACGAGGCGCAGGACATCGCGCTCGAGATCGTCTTCGAGGACGAGCATCTGCTGATCGTCGACAAGCCGGCGGGGATGGTCGTCCATCCGGCGGCGGGCAATTTCGACGGGACTTTGGTCAACGCCCTCCTCCACCATTGCGCCGGAAGGCTGTCCGGCATCGGCGGGGTGGCGCGCCCGGGCATCGTCCACCGGATCGACAAGGACACGTCCGGCCTGCTGGTGGTGGCGAAGACCGACGTCGCCCATGAAGGCCTGGCGGCGCAATTCGCCAGGCACGATATCGACCGCCGCTATCTGGCGGTGACCGCCGGCCGGCCGAACCCGCTCGAAGGCAAGATCGACGCCCCCCTCGCCCGCTCCTCGGCCAACCGCCAGAAGATGGCGATCGTCGAGCAAGGCCGCGGCAAACGGGCGGTGACGCACTACCGGACGCTGCGCCCTTTGCGCGAATCGGCTCTGGTCGAATGCCGGCTCGAGACGGGGCGGACCCACCAGGTGCGGGTCCATATGGCCTCGATCGGCCATCCTCTGCTCGGCGACCCGGTTTATGGACGGACCCGGCAGGGCCATCGTGAGTTGTTGAAAAGGCTGAATTTCGAACGGCAGGCCCTGCACGCGGCGGAGCTTGGATTCATTCATCCCGTGACAGGCCAATCCTTGTCGTTCAAAAGCGCCGTTCCGTCCGATATGCAGGAACTGTTAAGCGCGCTCGCGCTATGAAGACGGACGGACCGGCAGAGCAGAAACCCACCGGAATCCAGGGAGTGAGAAGGCAATATGGCTAGCGGCAAGAATGTCCCGGCGACCATCCCCGCGATGGGCGGCGAAGCGGGTCTCAACCGCTACCTCGCCGAGATCAAGAAATTCCCGATCCTCGCCCCGGAAGAGGAATATATGCTCGCCAAGCGCTGGGAGGAGCATCAGGACACCGACGCGGCGGCGAAGCTCGTCAACTCGCACCTGCGGCTCGTCGCCAAGATCGCGATGGGCTATCGCGGCTACGGCCTGCCCGTCTCCGAGCTGATCTCCGAGGGCAATATCGGCCTGATGCAGGGCGTGAAGAAGTTCGAGGCCGATCGCGGCTTCCGCCTCGCCACTTATGCGATGTGGTGGATCCGCGCCTCGATCCAGGAATTCATCCTGCGCAGCTGGAGCCTGGTCAAGATGGGCACCACGGCGGCGCAGAAGAAATTGTTCTTCAACCTCCGCCGGATGAAGAACCAGATCGAGGCGTTCGAGGACGGCGACATGAAGCCGGAGGACGTCACCAAGATCGCCACCCATCTCGGCGTCTCCGAGGAGGACGTGGTGTCGATGAACCGGCGCATGGCGATGGGCGGCGACACGTCGCTCAACGTGCCGCTGCGCGAGGAGGGCGAGGGCCAGTGGCAGGACTGGCTGGTCGATTCCGAGCCGCTCCAGGACGAGCGCGTCGCCGAGGCGCAGGAGACGCGGGTGCGGCACGAGCTGCTGCTCGAGGCGATGAAGGCGCTCAACGAGCGAGAGAAGCATATTCTCACCGAGCGGCGCCTGACCGACGAGCCGAAGACGCTGGAGGAGCTCTCCCAGGTCTATGACGTCAGCCGCGAGCGCATCCGGCAGATCGAGGTCCGCGCCTTCGAGAAATTGCAGAAGGCGCTGATGAGCCTCGCCGGCGAACGGCGCCTGCTGCCCGCCCATTGAGCCCCGTCCCTCGCCTCTTTCCGGAAGGACAGGAGCGAAAGAAGGAAGGCCCCCCTTCGCGCCCTCTCTAGGCGGCTTGCCACGCTCGCGTCAGACGATCCGCGATAACCAGTGGCTATCGACACGATACCGCCTTGGACTTCGACCTGTCGGCAAGCTTCGGCGAAGATGTCGGCACACCGAGCAACGGTGTTTTCCAAACGAAGGAGAAGATCGACATGAAAACCGCTCACCTGGCGCTCGCCGCCGCTACGCTCGCTACCCTGTCTCCGGCCGCTTTTGCCGCCGAGCCGAGCCGCACGGTCCGTTATGCGGACCTCAACCTGGCGAACCCCGAAGGCCGCGCCCAGCTCGACCGGCGGATCGCGTCGGCGGCCGGAGCGCTCTGCGGCTTCGCCCATTCGGCGGATCTTGCGGCCCAGTCGGCGGTCGCCCGCTGCCGCGCCGCGACCTTGGCCGGTGTGACCGGCCAGCGTAACGCGGTCCTCGCCTCCGCACCGCAGGGCGGCATGATCCGCATGACCGCCCGGTGAAGGCTAAAGGCCGCCTCCCTCTCCCCGTGCGGGAGAGGGAGCACCGGCTTCTGATCGACGGATTCCGCCGGCACATGGTCGATTGAGGCACCAAGTTCAGCATGACGAAAGCCTCGCCGCCGCTTAACAGCCCCCATGGCATGGGCGCGAGGGAGACGGCGGAAGCGGCGGGGCTGGTGGGCAACCACGGCTGTCTGGCTCGTCCGCGCCATCTTCGCCTTCATCCTGCTCTCCATCCTCTGGGTCCTGCTCTACCGCTTCGTGAACCCGCCGGTCACCTTCACCATGATCGGCGACAAGCTGCAGGGGCGAAATCTCGAGCGGGCGTGGATGCCGATCGACCGGATCGACCGGAACATGGTGCGCGCCGCGATCGGCGGCGAGGACAGCAAATTCTGCTCGCATTGGGGCTTCGACCAGGATGCGATCGCGGCGGCGATGCGGCGCAACGCCCGCGGCGGCAATATCATCCGCGGCGGCTCGACGATCAGCCAGCAGACCGCGAAGAACGCCTTCCTGTGGCAGGGCGGCGGCTATTTCCGCAAGGGCCTCGAAGCCTGGTTCACCCTCCTGATCGAGAATCTCTGGGGCAAGAGGCGGATCATGGAGGTCTATCTCAACCTCGCCGAGACCGGCATCGGCACTTACGGCGTCAATGCCGGCGCCCAGCATTATTTCGGCCATGACGCATCGGCGATGAGCCGGACCGAGGCGGCGCGCATGGCCGCCGTCCTGCCGCTCCCGAAGAAGCGCGACGCGGTGGCGCCGAAGGGCTTTACCCGCCGTTACGGCAATATGGTCGCCGCCCGGGTCGGCGTGGTGGCGCGGGACGGGCTCGACGCCTGCGTCTACGCCAATCACGCGTCGCCCCGCGAGACGGTGGAACCGCCGGCGCCGGTGCGGCCGAAGCGCCAGGTGCAGGCGCCACCGCCGCCGCAGCGCCTCCCCGGCGAGGAATATGAGCAGCCGCAGCCCGCACCTGCACCGGCGCCGGCGCCGGAGACCCCGCCGCCGGCACCGGCCGACGGCAACACCGCATAGAGCTCGCCGGCATATCCCCTTCGTCATGCCGGACTCGAGCCGGCATCCATCTTTCTTTCCTTGGGGTCGCGGTCAAAAAAGATGGCTCCGGGTCGAGCCCGGGGCGACGAATCGTATCAGAACGGCATCTTGAATCCCGGCGGGAGCTGCAGGCCGCCGGTGACGTCCTGCATCGCCCCCGCGGCGGCTTCGTCGGCCTTGGCGCGGGCGTCGTTGAGCGCGGCGGCGACGAGGTCCTCGACCATCGCTTTCTCCGATGGCTGCAGCAGGCTCTCGTCGATCTCGACGGCGATGATGCGGCCTTTGGCGCTGGCCCGGATGCGGACCAGGCCGCCGCCGGAGACGCCCTGGACCTCGATCTTGTCGAGATCCTGGTTCGCCTGCATCAGCTTCGCCTGGGCCTCCTGGGCCATCTTCATGATGTCGTCGAAATTGGGCATTCACGCGCTCCGTTGTTCGTCGGTCGAAAAGCCGGCGAGCTCGGCGCCGGGAAATGCTTCGAGGGCCGCCTGGACCAAAGGCGCCTCGAGCACCGACTGGCGCAGGGCCTCGGCCGCCGCTTTCTCCTGGTCGAGCAGGCTCGGCTCGGCCGCTTCGTCCGACGCGCGGACCTGCCATTGCGTTCCGGTCATCCCCTTCAGCGCGGCAGCGAGGTCGCGGGTGAAGTCGCCGGACAGAGGCTTGGCCGGCCGCACCACCAGCTCGGGCGGCGCGTAACGGACGAGGCCGCAATAATCGTGGAGCTGCTGGGCGAGATGGGGCTTGCCGCCGGCGGCGAGCCGCTCGACCAGCGCTCGAAAGTCCGCCGGCGCCTGCAGCGACGCGCCCTGCGGCGCGGCGGCCGGGGCCGCGGCGGTGCGCGCGGGCGCCGCTTCGCCGCTCGCCAGCCTCTCGATCAGGGCGCCCGGGTCGGGGATTTCGGAGGCGTGGATGACGCGGAGCAGGGCCATTTCGGCCGCTTCGAGCGGCATCGGCGCCTGGTGGACCTCGGCCAGGCCCTTGAGCAGCAGCTGCCAGAGGCGATGCACGGCGCCGTAGGAGAGCCGGCTCGCCCAGTCGCCATAGGCCTCGCGCTCCTCGGCCGATTGCGCCGGATCGTCGCTGCCGCCGACCTTGGCCCGGGTGATGCCGTGGACATTCTCGAGCAGGCCGCGAATGACCGCCGAAGGCTCGACGCCGAGATCATATTGGTCGCGCAGGGCGGCGAGCGCGGCCGGCGCATCGCCGGCGAGGAGGAGGCCGAGCAGCCGGCGGATGGCCCCGCGGTCCGAAAGGCCGAGCATCGCCCGGACCTGGTCGGCGGCGACCCCCCCCGCGCCATGGGCGATCGCCTGGTCGAGGATGGAGAGGCCGTCGCGGGCCGAGCCTTCCGCCGCCCGCGCGATCAGCGCCAGAGCCTCGGGCTCGACCTCGACCCCTTCCGCCGTCGCGACCGCGCCGAAATGGGCGGCGAGCGCCTCGGCGGGGATGCGCCTCAGGTCGAAGCGCTGGCAGCGGGAGAGGACGGTGACCGGGACCTTGTTCACCTCGGTCGTGGCGAA
>JAXDOV010000204.1:0-12505 GCA_034668705.1 Sphingomonadales bacterium | reverse complement strand
CCTGGCCGCGGCCGCACCCGCCGCCCAGGCGCAGAAGCTCGGCCAGCGCACCGCGCCGCCCGAGCAGTCGATGGCCGGGATCGGCTTGGGCTCGTCCGACGCCGAATATGAGCGCGAGCGCGCCGCGGCCGCCACCTTTCCGCTCGGCAGCCTGGGCAATCCGATCCGGGTCGCCGGTCCCGACGGCGAGCGCGCCTATCTCGCGCGGCTGCGCTGCGCCGACGATTCGCTGCCCCGGATCGGCGCCCAGCGCCCCGGCGCCGCCGGCGGCTTCGGCAATATCGTCGACATCGCCCCGCTCGACTGCGGCGCCGCCGCGCCGGGCCGGGCCGAGATCCTCCTCGACGTCTATCATGAGGAGCATGCCGAGCAGGGCCCGCCCCCTGGTTTTCGCCTGGCGCCGCGCTAAGGTGCGGAGGCTGAGCCGAAAAGCTGCGATTTCGGTGCCTTCCCTCTCTTGACTCGCCTGTCGCGCCTACCTATTTGCGCCTCATCCCGATAACCGGTCGTCCGGCGGCGCCTTCGTGCGCGCGTCGGCTATCCCTGTTTTCGGGCCACCGAAGCGCTGAGATAGGGAGGTTCGCCAGCCTCCCTGTGGAGCAGGAGAAGAACATCCCATGGCACGTATTGCGGGCGTCAACATCCCGACCAACAAGCGCGTCGAAATCGCGCTGACTTACATCCACGGCATCGGCCGGACCAAGGCGAAAGCGATCGCGACCAAGCTGGGCATCGCGCCCGAGCGGCGGGTCCAGGACCTTACCGACCAGGAGGTGCTCCACCTGCGCGAGACGATCGACGCCGAGCATATGGTGGAAGGCGATCTGAGGCGCCAGACGGCGATGAACATCAAGCGACTGATGGACCTCGCCTGCTATCGCGGCCTCCGGCACCGCAAGGGGCTGCCGGTCCGCGGCCAGCGCACCCACACCAACGCGCGCACCCGCAAGGGCAAGGCGCGGCCGATCGCCGGCAAGAAAAAGTAAGGGATCGAGAATATGGCACGCGAACCGCAGCGCCTTCGTCGGCGCGAGCGCAAGAACATCACCGCCGGCGTCGCCCATGTGAACGCCAGCTTCAACAACACGATGATCACCATCACCGACGCGCAGGGCAACGCCATCGCCTGGTCGTCGGCCGGGATGATGGGCTTCAAGGGCAGCCGCAAGTCGACGCCTTATGCCGCCCAGGTCGCCGCCGAGGATGCCGGCAAGAAGGCCGCCGAGCATGGCGTGCGCACCCTCGAGGTGGAAGTGAAGGGCCCCGGCTCGGGCCGCGAGAGCGCGCTTCGGGCGCTGCAGGCGGTCGGCTTCCAGATCACCTCGATCCGCGACGTGACGCCGATCCCGCATAACGGCGTCCGTCCGTCGAAGCGCCGCCGCGTCTGAACGCGTCGTCCGTCGCTCCGTCCCGGGCGGAGCGGAGGGCGCGAAAATTGCCGAAGTCATCGCCGATGGCTTCGAACTCTGAATAGGGAAGATCATGGCCGTCAACGCAAAGAACTGGCAGGAAATGAAGAAGCCCAATGCACTGGAGAAGCGCTCGGCCGGCGACGCCCGCCGCCGCGCGACCTTCGTCGCCGAGCCGCTGGAGCGTGGCTTCGGCCTCACGCTTGGCAACTCGCTCCGCCGCGTCCTCCTCTCCTCGCTGCAGGGCGCCGCGGTCACCTCGATCCGCATCGAAGGCGTGCTGCACGAATTTTCGAGCCTCGCCGGCGTGCGCGAGGACATCACCGATCTCGTCCTCAACGTGAAGCAGATCGCGCTCCGCATGGAGGGCGACCAGCCGCGCCGCCTGCAGCTGTCGGCGACCGGCCCGGGCGAAGTCACCGCCGGCCAGATCGCCACCACCGGCGACATCGAGGTGATGAACCCCGATCTCGTGCTCTGCCATCTGGACGAAGGCGCGACGCTCAACATGGAGCTGACCGTCGAGGCCGGCAAAGGCTATGTCCCCGCCGCCTCCAACCGGCCGGCCGACGCGCCGATCGGCCTGATCCCGGTCGACGCGCTGTACAGCCCGGTCCGCCAGGTCAGCTACAAGGTCGAGAATACCCGCGTCGGCCAGGAGCTGGACTATGACAAGCTCACCATCACCGTCGAGACCGACGGCACGGTGACTCCGGACGACGCGCTCGCTTATGCCGCGCGCATCCTCCAGGATCAGCTGCAGCTGTTCGTCCATTTCGACGATTCGCTGGTGTCGAGCATGCCGACCGGCGTCGCCGTCACCGCGATCGAGGCCGACCAGGACGCCAACCAGCTCAACCGCTACCTCCTCAAGAAGGTGGACGAGCTCGAGCTGTCGGTCCGCAGCGCCAATTGCCTGAAGAACGACAACATCATCTATATCGGCGACCTCGTCCAGAAGACCGAGGCCGAGATGCTCCGCACGCCGAATTTCGGCCGCAAGAGCCTCAACGAGATCAAGGAAGTGCTGTCGTCGATGGGCCTGCGCCTCGGCATGGACATCCCCGGCTGGCCGCCGGAGAATATCGAGGAAATGGCGAAGAAGCTGGAGCAGGAATTGCTGGGGTAACGATCTGTCCGGGGGACAGATCGGAGCAATTCCCTGCTGGGCTAATTCGCCGTTTCAGCCTGAAGTCGCGAAGGGCCGTTCCGAAAGGAGCGGCCTTTCTTTTTGACCGCCGCCAGCGTCGCCTTGGCGCGCGGTGCCGGAACAAGTCCGAATCCCGGGAATTTCTCCCTCGCGTCAACACCATAGGGAGCAATGGCCATGGCCAGCGAGCGTGAGCTGATCGATACCGGGAACGAGAAGCGCTACGTGCGCCGCGACGAGAAGGGCCAGTTCGAGGAATCGGTCGACGTCGGCCGCAGCCTTGCCGCCGACCGGCGCCAGCATGCGGAGCATAAGGCGAAGCCCGGGCAGGGCGACCGCGGCGACCGCTGACGTGCGCGGACGGCGGCGGACGTCCTTTGCCACTATATTCCCCCGTCGCCCTTGACTAACCTGCCTCCGACGGAGGCGGCCGATGTTCGAAGCATGCGATCTCGAAATCGTCCGCTCCGCTTTCGCCTGTTCGGCGGAGACCTCCGAGCAGATCCTGCGCCAGGGGCGTATCCGCTCCTATCCCCTCCGCTCCCCGATCCTGCGGCAGGGCGACCGCTCGGCGACGGCGCATCTGCTGGTGCTCGGGCGGGCCCATGCTTTGCTCTACAGCCTCGATGGGCAGGTGTTCCTGCTGCACGAATTCGGCCCCGGGGACCTGTTCGGAGCGCTGGGCGGCCCGGCGACGGGAACGGAAGAGGCGGACGTGATCGCGGTCGAGGAGGTCCGGTCCTTCCTGCTCGAAGCCGCGGCGCTGGTGAGCCTGGCGGAACGGCACGGCAGCATCGGCCTCGCCCTGTCGCGCCTGCTGCTGAAGCGGCTGCGGGCCACGGCCGCGCGCATGTACGAGCGCGCGGCGCTGTCGGCACCCGGCCGCGTCTGCGCCGAGCTGCTGCGGCTGGCGCGGGAGGGGGAAGGCCTCGCCGTCCGTCCGGCCCCGGTCATCGCCGAGCTGGCGCTGAAGGTCGGCACCACCCGCGAAACGGCCTCGCGCACCGTCAACGCGCTCGAGCGGCGTGGCATCATCCGCCGCGAGGCCGACGCCTTGATCGTCGTCGCGCCGCACCGGCTCGAAGCGGAGTTGCTATAGGTGCCGCTTCAGCGCGTAGAGCTCGATCGGTCCGCCGCCGTCCCGCGCATCGAGCTCGCCGACCAGCTCCGCATAGATGCTGCTTTCGCCTGACGCGGCAAGGGCAGCGGCGAAATCTCCGGTGACGCAGACCGTGCCGGCCGGCGCCGATGCCGCCGCCGCGTCGGCCAGCGCCGCCGCTTCGCCGACGAGCCGAGGCTTGCCGCTGAACGGATCGGCGATGGGGTCGGCGATGCCGTAATGGCCGCCGACGCCGACAGTGACCACGAGGAGAGCCGTCGCGGCGCGGGCCGCCTCGGCGACGTCGGCATAAGCCACGACCAATTGGCGGCCGGTAAAATAGGGAGGCACGGCCGGAACGGCCGGCCCAGCCAGCAGGTCCCGGATTTGCGTCAGCTGCACCTCGACCTCTTCGTCCGTGCCGAGTGCGACCGCCAGCAAGGCGAGGCGCTCTTGCCGGGGGGGCGGGAGCGGCGGCGGGTCCTTCACAGGCAACGCCTCCCGAGGCGCGGTGACGATGCGTTGGCGCCAGCCGGCCGCCGCCCAGCGCAGCGGTGCGTCACCGGTCCGCTCGTCCTCGGCGACCACCAGCAACTGGAGCGTCGAGCTTTCGAGCCGCCGCGCATTCATCGCTGCCGCCCCCATTGCGATCTCGTCGCCGAGGCCGATCGTCATCCGGTCGGGCGCTACGCCGACAGGACGGACCGGCCGCACCGTCTCGGCCCGCTCCAGCACGGCGTCGAAGCGCCGCCGCCAAGTCTTGCCGAACGGCTCGACCGACACCGCGGCGAACGCCTCCCGCCCGCCCGGCAACACGGCGTGCAACTCGGCGCCCCGCTCGAGCAAAGCCTCGGCAACGATGATATCGGCCCCCGCCCCGAGGGCACCATAGCCGAAGCCGATATTCTCCTCGTCGAGCACCGCCCGAATCCGATCGTCGAGATGCGCACGCCGGCCGACCCGGGCGTCGAACGACATATGCCCGCCGAAATGCACCGACCGCGGCGGCCGGTGCGCGTCGAGCCAGGCAGCGTTCCGCCCCTGCGCTTCCAGGATCAGGCCGAACTGGCGGAGGGTGGAGGCGTGGTCCTCCCAGGCGCGGGGGGCGAGCGAGGTGGCTTCGGCGACGGCGACACGCGCTTCCGCCTCGCGGTCGAGGAGGAGTAAGGCCTCGGCTCGGGTGGCGGCGCGGTAATAGGGCGTTTCGGGTTCGTCGGGATGGGTGGCGATTTGCTCAAGGACCCGGGTCGCCAGAGCCACGGCCGGCGCTCCCTCATTTGCAAGGAAGGAAAGGCTCGCTGCGTTTATTAGCGGATAAGTCCCGCCGCCCGCTTCGGCTGCGGCCCGGTAAGAGGAAGCGGAATCGCTGTAGAGCCGCCGTCTCTCACCTACATCGGCAGCGGAAGCTGCACGGTCTTTGATTAGGCGACCGCGGAGCGTCAGCGAGCTTCGATCGTTTGCTTTGTCCAATCCCGCCTCGACAAATATGGCCCAAGCCCGTTCGAGCGCGCCTGCCCGCGCAAGCGCGAGAATGGCCGCAGGGCTTGTTGGGTTCACGAGCAAGGTGTTCCCGCCCGATCGCGGCCGTCAGGGCGCATTTTCACGGCTGAATCGGAGGTCCCGTATTTGTGCCACTGTCATTGTGGATTTTGGGGACATATGTCGAGCGTTCGCCCCTCGATTGGTGATTGGCGTCACTGTCATTGTGAGTGGGGGATCGATCGGGATCGTGGTTCGGGCTTATCTCGAATATCTCCTCCGGATCGGCGCTGCCAAGAACACCACCGCCCGCTTTCTGCATGTGGTTGAGGCAATAGACTCCCGTTATGTTGTCGAATGGCGTGAGGTCGTCACCGTCAAAAAACGTGTGATTTCCACCCAATCCTTTATAACCGAACTCCACCCCATTGCCCGGGGTAAGCGTTGCCGTGGCATCATCCATTATGAAAACCAAATATCCCCTTCGGCGCCATTTGACGTCTCCTAGCCGCCAACCGCAAGGGGTTCGGATACCTCTCTTGATCTCATCTACGATACTTTCCACCTCTTGCTGGATGTTCGCGATCGGTCTCGCTCGGCTAATTACGTATACTCTGACAAAGCGCGTTGGGTCAGGATCCATCGTCAGATAGTAAAAATAAATGCAGTGAGGTTCCCAGTTGCGCGCCCCGGTCTTATGGTAAACGGGATTTATCGGAACATCTTTCTCGGTATCTTTAGTCATGACGACCTCCTCTCAGATTTGGACAAGGGTACGCTAAGCTCTGGGATTACTCCTATGTGATAGCATCCCCTGCGTTGGAGCGTTCGGCGGCCTCGACACGGGCTCAGGCCTGTCCTGTTGCGCGGGCTTGCATTGGCGTAGCGGAGGATTGGAATCGAGGAGAACGAGGTCCGAGCTCAGCCTCTGTCCGAGCCGCCGCCACTCGACATTGGCGGGATCGGTGTGAGTCAGCCGGGTCATGCTGGCATGCGCGACAACAAGTTGGGTTCTCGCTCGACCGGTTTCGCCCGCCTGCAGCAAAGCATATGCCAAGCCACGTTGAGCAGCAGCCAGGCGAAACCATATCTCTGCGTTCACCGGCTGCGACTTGTGCAGCCGCTCGACGATCGCATATTGTTGAAGGCGAGCGTCCTCAGCCTTGTCCCATAAGCAGCGCATGTAGAAACTGTCCGCGAGCCAGCCATCGGCATTTGCAAGGCTGAGCAGAATGTGCAGGTCGTCCGGCTTGGCGCGATCGGCCCGTTCGAGTAGCTGCGCCGCTTTCTCATAAAAGCCTTGCGCCGCCCCGTAATTCTTGGGGCCGTTGAATTGGACGTTGCCGAGGTTGATGGCGGCGGCAGCGGCCTTCCCGAGATACTCCGGATTGTCCGGCGCGGACTCGAGAATACGGTCGGCGGCCGCCGCGAAAGCGGCATAACGTTGCTGCGCGACCGGCCAATCGCGACGCAACTCGTGCACTCGGCCGATCCCGTAATCACTCTTGGCGTGCTCGAACAGGCGCTGCGTATCCGTCGGCGCTCGCGCCAATTGTTCCCGCGTTGTTCGACTCGCCTCTTGGAAGGCTCTGAGTGCCCCGTCGAGGTCGTCCCGCTCAAGATCGTCGTCGCCCATCGCCTGTAGGATGCGCGCCCGCCGCGCTAGCGAATCGTCCGAAAGCGCGTCCACATTTGGTCGCCCGCCGTAATAACGCAGTGCCCGATCGTTCACCGCGTTCATCACGTATAGACTCCCCACCCCTTTCAACCTGTCGCGCAAATCCGTCAACATGAACTCGACCAGTCCTTCCGCTTCGGCCCGCTGGCGCTGCGCTTCACGGCGCGCGCTGAGGGCGAAGACCGTCAGCACCGCCATCACTAGCATCGCCGCCAGCGCCGCCGCCGTGACGGCCATCACGCGGCGGACGCGGCGCTGGGCGTCGCGCTGGACGAGGGCGTCGAGGCCGGTGCCGGAGAGGCCGGCGACCAGCTTGAGGAAGCCGAGGCGGCGGCCGTCGCGGCCGGAGCGGAGGTCGGCGGCGAGCGGCTCCGCGCCGCCCGCGGCGAGGTTCGGCGGGAAGCATTGCGACGGGTCGCCCTCGACGATCGCGGCGAAGACTGGGCGGGCGGGGTGGAGCTCACGGAAAGCGGCGATCTCCTTTGCGACCCACGGCGAGGCGGCGGCCGTCGGCGAGCAGAGGATGACGAGATGGTCGGAGGCGGCGAGGGCGGCGCGTACCCGTTCGCTGAGGTCGCCGCCCGCGGCCAATTCCTCGCGGTCGCGGAAGATCGGCGTCAGCCGCGCCGGCACCGGCCCCCATTCGCCCTCGGCGCCGACCAGCCGTTTCGGGATGCGATAGGTTTCCAGCCGCCGATGCAGCCAGCGCGCGGCCGCCGCATCGTTATGGCTGTAGCTCAGAAAGGCGGCGTACCGCCCCGTCCCCTGGTCCACGTCGGCGCGCCCCCCTCAGGCCGAGTCGCAGTCTAGCTGAATCGGGGAAAAGGAAAAGGCTCGAGCGCGGGGTCGGCGATCCGCTCAAGTCACGGCCGACGAACGCAGCCCTATGCGGCGCCTGTCCGCGAAGAAAAGGCCCTCCGTCTCCGGAGGGCCTTGCCGTTTTCAGGCTTGTTCTTCGGCCTCGCCCTTTTCCCCTTCGGGTTCGGCCTTCTTCGCGCGTTTGCGCGGCGGCTTGGGCGGGGCGGCGACGATCTCGAAGGACGGTGCATTGTCCTTGATCGTCACCTTGACCTCGCCGCCGTGGATCAGCTTGCCGAACAGCAATTCCTCGGCCAGCGGCTGCTTGATCTTCTCCTGGACGAGCCGGCCCATCGGCCGGGCGCCGTAGAGCTTGTCGTAACCGCGCGCGGTCAGCCATTTGCGCGCTTCCTCGTCGAGGTCGATATGGACGTTGCGGTCCGCCAGCTGCAGCTCGAGCTGGAGGATGAACTTGTCCACGACCCGCGCGACGACTTCGGTCGGCAGGTAGGAGAAGGGCACGATCGCATCGAGCCGGTTGCGGAATTCCGGCGTGAACATCCGCTTGATCGCTTCCTCGTCCTCGCCCTCGCGCGTGTTGCTGCCGAAGCCGACACCCTCGCGCGCCATGTCGGACGCGCCGGCATTGGTGGTCATGATCAGGATGACGTTGCGGAAGTCGACCGTCTTGCCGTGATGGTCGGTCAGCCGTCCGTTGTCCATGATCTGGAGGAGGATGTTGAACAGGTCCGGATGGGCCTTCTCGATCTCGTCGAGCAGCAGCACCGAATGGGGGTGCTGGTCGATGGCGTCGGTCAACAGGCCGCCCTGATCGTAGCCGACATAGCCCGGCGGCGCGCCGATCAGCCGCGAGACCGAATGGCGCTCCATATATTCGGACATGTCGAAGCGCTGCAGCGGGATGCCCATGATCGAGGCGAGCTGGCGCGCCACCTCGGTCTTGCCGACGCCGGTCGGACCGGAGAAGAGGTAGTTGCCGATCGGCTTGTCCGGATCGCGCAGGCCCGCCCGGCTCAGCTTGATCGCCGAGGAGAGGATGGAGATCGCCGCATCCTGGCCGAAGACGACCCGCTTCAGGTCGCGGTCGAGATGCTCGAGCGTCTTCTTGTCGTCGGCCGAGACGCTCTTCGCCGGAATCCGCGCCATGGTCGAGATGACGCTCTCGATCTCCCGGGTGGTGATCGTCTTCTTGCGCTTGTTGGGCGGCACCAGCATCTGCATCGCGCCGACCTCGTCGATCACGTCGATCGCCTTGTCGGGCAGCTTGCGGTCGTTGATGTAGCGCGCCGAAAGCTCGACCGCCGCCTTGATCGCGTCGGGCGTGTACTTGACGTTGTGATGCTCCTCGAAGGCGGTCCTGAGGCCGGCGAGGATCTTCACCGTATCCTCGATCGTCGGCTCGTTGACGTCGATCTTCTGGAAGCGCCGGAGCAGGGCCCGGTCCTTCTCGAAATGATTGCGGAATTCCTTGTAGGTGGTCGAGCCGATGCAGCGGATGGTGCCGCCCGACAGCGCCGGCTTCAGCAGGTTGGACGCGTCCATCGCCCCGCCCGAAGTGGCGCCGGCGCCGATCACGGTGTGGATCTCGTCGATGAAGAGGACCGAATGCGGCATCTTCTCGAGCTCGGTGACGACCGCCTTCAGCCTCTCCTCGAAATCGCCGCGATAGCGGGTGCCGGCGAGCAGCGCGCCCATGTCGAGCGCGTAGATCACCGCTTCCTTGAGGACGTCGGGGACGTCGCCTTCGATGATCTTGCGGGCGAGGCCTTCCGCGATGGCGGTCTTGCCGACGCCGGGATCGCCCACGTAGAGCGGGTTGTTCTTCGACCGCCGGCAGAGGATCTGGATGGTGCGGTCGACCTCGGGACCGCGGCCGATCAGGGGATCGACGCGGCCGTTCTTCGCCTTCTCGTTCAGGTTGACGGTGAACTGCTTGAGGGCGGATTCGTTCTTCTTCTTGCCCTCCTCCTGCTTGCCCTCCTCGGCACCCTTGACCTCGGCCGGCTCGGACGGAGTCTCGCCCTTGCCGACGCCGTGGCTGATATAGCTGACCGCGTCGAGGCGGCTCATGTCCTGCTGCTGGAGGAAATAGACGGCATAGCTCTCGCGCTCCGAGAAGAGGGCGACGAGCACGTTGGCGCCGGTCACCTCGTCGCGGCCCGAGGACTGGACGTGGAGGATGGCGCGCTGGACGACGCGCTGGAAGCCGCTGGTCGGCGACGGATCGGTCTGGCCGTCGACCTTCAGCGCCTCGAGCTCGTTGTCGAGATAGGCGCGCACCGCTTCGCGCAATTCGTTGAGGTCGACGCCGCAGGCGATCATCACCTTCGAGGCGTGGGTGTCTTCGGTGAGCGCGAGCAGCAGATGCTCGAGCGTGGCATATTCGTGGCGACGCCCACTCGCTTCGGCGAGCGCCGTGTGAAGCGTCTGTTCAAGTTCGCGGGCAAAAGACGGCAATTCAACTCACTCCTATGAGCCCGCGTCGATCACGGACTGCTTGGTCTCAATGTCGGGTTTCGCAGGCCCGGCATCAAGCAGTCGCTGAAGAAAGCCGGGAAAAAGCCCGAAGGTTCCCCGGCTTCCGTCATTTCCTGAATAAGTCTTCAGCGCTTGCCCGGTGATTAACCGCGGCGGCGATCTTGTCGCGGACCCGGGCGATCTCGCCCTCCAGGGTGAGGATGCGCTCCTTCAGCTCTTCGACCGACAAGGGATCGAGGTCCTGCTTCGTGAGCTGCACCAGCGGATCGCCTGGCTTGCTCGGGAAGAGCTCTTCGAGGTCCATGAGCGGAGAATCCACCCAAGCGGCGGTCCGTGTCAACCGATGGGGCTTGCGCGCGGGGCGTTTGCGCGGGCAGCGTGGCGCAATGACCACGCTGCCCCCGGACCCGCCGGCCAATCCCCCGGCGACGATGATCGCGATCGACCCCGAGGAGCCCGGCGGGCCGGAGGTGCTGCGGCCGGTCGAGCGGCCGGTGCCGGCGCCGGGGCCGGGCGAATATCTGGTCCGGGTCGCGGCGGCGGGGGTGAACCGGCCGGACGTCATGCAGCGGCTCGGCCTCTATCCGCCGCCGCCGGGCGCGCCGTCGATCCTCGGCCTCGAGATTGCCGGCGAGATCGCGGCGGCGGGCGAGGGGGCGGATAAGGCGCGCCTCGGCGAGCCGGTCTGCGCGCTCGTCGCCGGCGGCGGCTATGCCGAATATTGCGCCGCGCCGGCCGGCCAGTGCCTGCCGGTGCCGGCGCCGCTGTCGATGGTCGAGGCGGCGGCGCTGCCCGAGACCTTCTTCACCGTCTGGACCAACCTCTTCCAGCGCGGCGGCGCCAGGGCCGGCGACGCGGTGCTGGTCCATGGCGGCACCAGCGGCATCGGCACCACCGCCATCCTGCTGGGTGGGGTCTTCGGGCTGACCATCATCGTCACCGCCGGCTCGGCCGAGAAATGCGCCCGCGCGCTGGACATCGGCGCCGCCCACGCGATCGACTATCGTCATGAGGATTTCGAGGCGCGGGTGAAGGAGATCAGCGGCGGCCGCGGCGTCGACATCGTCCTCGACATGATCGGCGGCGACTATCTGCCGCGCAACCTCGCCTGTCTCGCCGAGGAGGGGCGGCACGTCTCGATCGCCACCCAGCGCGGGCCCAAGGCGGAGGTGTCGCTGTGGGAGGTGATGCGGCGGCGGCTCACCCTCACCGGATCGACGCTGCGCGCCCGTCCGGCGGCGTTCAAGGCTGCCCTCGCCGCCGAGCTCCGCCGCGAGGTCTGGCCGCATCTCGAGGCGGGGGCGATCCGGCCGGTGATCTGCACCACTTTTCCACTGGCGCAGGCCGCGGAAGCGCATAAGCTGATGGAATCGGGGGAACATGTCGGCAAGATCGTGCTGACGGTCTGAAGGGGGAAGAAGAAATGAACCGGGTCATCCTGCTCTTGCTGGCGGCCGGGATGGCCGCCGTCCTTTGGCTGTCGCCGCGCAGCTGGTCGATGACCGACACGCCGCGGATCGAGACGATCGCGGCGCTGCCGGAGAGCGATGCGGTCGAGGCCGCACTCGCCAGTGCCGATTCGGCGATCGTCCTGCCCTATCTGCCGGGCGAGGCGCGGGCGCGCTCGGCGGCGGCGCGCTCGGCGCCGCCCGCCCTCCGCCTCGGCATGCTCTATCGCGAAGTCAGCATCATGAAGATGCCGCTCTGGGCCTATCGGGATGGCGGCCTCGTCGCCTATCGGGAGCTGCCGGAGGGCTATTCGGCCGAGCCGGTCCCGGCGGAGCAGGTCGCCGCGCTGGAGGCGGCGGCGGGACGGACCTATTCCGGTCAGCCTTTTCCCCTCTGGACGCATATGTGGGGCTGGCTGTTCGCCGCGGGCTTCATCCTCTGGTGGTTCGTCGCCCGGTTCGAGGAGGCGCGCCGCGACCCGGAACAGGAACCGCTCGGCGGCGAGCCGGAGCCGGCCTGATGACCGAGCGCCTGATCCTCCACGAATATGCCCAGTCGGGCAATTGCTACAAGGTGCGCCTCACCGCCGCCTTGCTCGGCCTGCCGCTCGAGCGGCGCGAATATGACATCTTGAAGGGCGAGACCCGGACGCCCGACTTCCTGGCGCAGGTCAACGCCAATGGCCGCATCCCGGTGCTGCAGGTCGGCGAGCGCTTCATCCCGGAGAGCAATGCCGCCTGCTTCTATCTCGCGGAGGGCACGGGCCTGATCCCGGAGGACAGGTTCGACCGCGCCGACATGCTGCGCTGGATGTTTTTCGAGCAATATAATCACGAGCCCAACGTCGCGACCCTGCGCTTCTGGATCGCCTTTCTCGGCGACGAGCGGATGAGCGAGGCGCAACGGGCGCAGATCCCGGCCCGGCGCGCGGCCGGCGAGGCGGC
>JAXDOV010000203.1:0-17119 GCA_034668705.1 Sphingomonadales bacterium | reverse complement strand
CCTGCCGCTCAACCAGGGGACGATCACGCTGGAACGGGCCGACGTCGCGGTGCCGGAGAGTATCCCCGCCGGAGGCAGCGGTCTCGTGCCCTTCCATGCCGGCGAGACTCTGCGCTGGCGCTTCGCGGGCGGAGCTGCCGAGATTTAGTTCGCGCAGAGACGCAGAGACGCGGAGATTCGGAGCCGTTCCGGCGTCGGCGGATGCTCGCAGGGGCTGGAGAAGGTCTCTTCTCCGCGTCTCTGCGTCTCTGCGTCTCTGCGCGAACTAGATCTCGGCAGCTCCGCCCACGAAGCGCCAGCGCAGAGTCTCGCCCGCATGGAAGGGCACGAGGTTCGTGCCGGCGGCAGGCAGCGACTCGGGCACCGCCACCTCCGCTTGCTCCAGCACGATCCGGCCCTCATTGAGCGGCAGGCCGTAGAAACGGGGGCCGTTCTCGGAAGCGAAGGCCTCGAGCCGGTCGAGCGCGCCTTCTTCCTCGAAAACGCGCGCATAGCTTTCGATCGCAAAAGGCGCGTTGAAGATGCCGGCGCAGCCGCAGGCGGCCAGCTTGCGCTCGACCGCATGGGGCGCGCTGTCGGTGCCGAGGAAGAATTTCGGCGAGCCCGAAGTGGCGGCGCGGCGGACCGCGCGGCGATGCGCCTCGCGCTTCGCCACCGGCAGGCAGTAGAAATGGGGCCTGATGCCGCCGGCGAACATCGCGTTGCGGTTGATGGCGAGATGGTGCGGCGTGATCGTCGCGGCGACGTTCGGGCCGCTCGCCGCGACGAAATCGGCCGCTTCTGCGGTGGTGATATGCTCGAACACCATCTTCAGCCCCGGGAAATCCAGCGCCAGGCCCGAGAAGATCCGGTCGATGAACGCCTTCTCCCGGTCGAACACGTCCACCTCCGGATCGGTGACCTCGCCGTGGATCAGCAAAGGCATGCCGATCCGCTCCATCGCCGCCAGCGCCGGGCGGATGTTGCGGATCGCGGTGACGCCGTAAGCGGAATTGGTGGTGGCATGGGCCGGGTAGAGCTTGGCGGCGGCGAAGACTCCGCGCTCGAAGCCGGCGGCGAGCGCGCCCGGATCGGCTTGGTCGGTCAGATAGCAGGTCATCAGCGGCGTGAAGTCCGCGCCGGCCGGCAGCGCCGCGAGGATGCGCGCCCGATAGGCCGCCGCCGCCGCGACATCCGTCACCGGGGGGTCGAGGTTCGGCATCACGATCGCCCGCGCGAACTGCCGCGCCGTGTAGGGCGCCACCGCCGCCAGCATGGCACCGTCGCGCAGATGGACGTGCCAGTCGTCCGGCCGGCGGAGAATGAGGCGGGTCGGGTCGGTCATGGTCGCTGGCGGTTCGCTCGGCCTTGGGTTCGGCTGCCCTCGTCCCTATCAAGGGAGCATGGCCGCGACCACCCTCATCGACCGCTCCGTGCTGCGCCTCTCCGGCGAAGACGTGCGCGGCTTCCTCCAGGGGCTGGTCACCCAGGACCTGGCCCTGCTGGCGCCGGACCGGCCGCTCTGGGCCGGCCTGCTGACCCCGCAGGGCAAGGCTTTGTTCGACTTCATCCTCTGGGCCGACGACGCCGACGTGCTGATCGACTGCGAGGCCGAGGCGGCGGAGGATCTGGCGCGGCGCCTGGCGCTCTACCGGCTGCGGCGGAAGATCGTGATCGGCCATGAGGAGAGTCTCGCCGTCCACTGGCAACCTTGTTCCCCGGCGAAAGCCGGGGCCCAGTCGGGCGCAGAAGCTGGACCCCGGCTTTCGCCGGGGAACGATAGAGCCGACCCCCGCCTTCCCGAGCTCGGCGATCGCTGGCTGGCGCCCGCGAGCGAGCCGGCGGAAGGCTGGCTTGCCCACCGCCTGTCGCTCGGCGTCACCGAAGGCCGGGCCGAAATCGGCTCGGACAAGACACTCTGGCTCGAATGCAATGCCGCCGAGCTCAACGGGGTCAGCTTCACCAAGGGCTGCTATGTCGGCCAGGAGAATACGGCGCGGATGAACTATCGCGCCAGGGTCAATCGCCGCCTCGTCGTCGTGCCGGCGCAGGCGGCGGGCGAGCGCACCCGCATCCTCTATCCCGAGCTCGGCCTCGCCGTGGAGCACCGCCGGGTCGAGGATCTGGGCGGCGCCCTCATCCCTGACTGGCTGGCGGCGGCGCTCGGCCCTTCACCCACTTCACCTTCGGATCGTTGAAGTCGGCCACCTCGTTCAGTTCGCGGACATTGGCATAGCCATAGCCGACGAGATTGATGAAGGTCTGGATGTTGAGCGCCAACCGCACCGATTTGAGCGGCACCGGCGCCGCGTTGTTGCTGAAATTGTTGTTGCAATAGATCAGGATCGGACGGCCGGCGGCGCCGATGACGCGCCTGAGGCTGGCGGCGGTGAAGTCGGTGAAGGGCAGGTTGACCGCGCCCCTGATGTGGCCTTGGGCGAAGGCGGTCGCCGAGCGGGCGTCGAGGATCAGGGCGTGGGGCGCGGCGGCGGCCGCGGCGAAGGCGTCCCAGCCGACGAGGCGGCCGCGGCGATAATCTTCGACGTTCAGGGTGAGCTGGCGAAAGCCCGGATAGTCGATCTGCGGGTTGGCGGGCGCGGCGCCGGCGAGCAAGGCGGCGAAAGCGAAATGGAGCATGAGATCCTCCCGTCCTGGGCGCGCCAGGTTACGGCGCCCTTGGTGTCGCGCGGATGAATGGATGCGTCCTAGTCCTCCCTGTCGCGCAGCGATGGGGAGGGGGACCGCTTGAAACGCGGTGGAGGGGCCTTGCGCGGTGATCTGCCCCTCCACCACCCTGCGGGTGGTCCCCCTCCCCATCCGCTACGCGGACAGGGAGGACCATAGGGTTCCCGCTCACCCCACTTCCGCAAAGGCCCGCACCGGGAAGGTGCCCATGCCCTCGACCTTCGGCGGCGCGGCGTAGACGCGGAAGCCGCCTGCCGGCAGCGCGCCCAGGTTGGTCATATGCTCGCAGATCGGAATGCCGGCGCCGAGCAATGCGGTGTGGACCGGCCGCGTCCGCGCCCGCGTATCGTCGATATTGTGGCTGTCGATCCCGACCAGCGCCGCGCCGCGCGCCGCCAGCAGCCGCGCCGCCGCTTCGGCGAGGAAGGGATGATCGGTGAGATAGGCTTCGCTGCCCCAATGCCGGTCCCACAAAGTGCGGACGAGCACCGCCTTGCCGGCGACGTCCAGACCCTCGAACAAATCCGCCTCCGCCGCCAGGCCAAGGCTGTCGACGCAGAGCCCCTCCAGGCCCGCCAGCCGCTCCAGCCCGACCGCCGCCAGATCCTCGCCCTCGGCGAAGCGGTGGAAGGGGACGTCGACATAGGTGCCGGTATTGGCGACCATGTCGATCCGGCCGATCTGGAAGGTCGACCCGTCGTCATAATGCGGCGCCGACTGCTCGCGCGTCCAATAATCGCAGATCTGCGGGCCCGGCAGGCCCTTATAGGTCGTCATCCCCGCCACGATCACATGGCTGAGGTCGACGATCCTTTTCTCCGCACGATCCGCCACAAGGCCACCCCTCCGATCAGAGCCCAGACGATGTTGAGCGTGGCCGAGGGCACGGCGCCGTGCCACCAGCCGTTGATGACGAAGCCGGCGGCGCCGGCGAGGTTCATCCCCTGGTACAGCGCCGATTGTCCGGTCAGCCGCCCCATCGACAGCAGAAGATAGGCGGCGAGGATCAGCAGCGCCCCCGCCCAGCCGACGATCTCGACGAAAAGCGCGATCACGCTCAGGCCGCCAGGTTCCTCAGCACGTAATGGAGGATGCCGCCGTGGCGGAAATATTCGAGCTCGTTCAGCGTGTCGATCCGCACCCGGGCGGTGAAGCTCGAGCGGCTGCCGTCGGCATGGGCGACATGCACCTCGATCTCCTGCCGCGGCTTGAGGTCGCCGACGCCGGTGACGGTGAAGGTCTCGGTGCCGTCGAAGGCCGGCACCTCGCCGACATATTGGAGCGGGATCACGCCCATGCCGACCAGGTTGGAGCGGTGGATCCGCTCATAGGTCTCGGCGATGACGGCGCGGACGCCGAGCAATTTGGTGCCCTTGGCCGCCCAGTCGCGCGACGAGCCGGTGCCATATTCCTTGCCGGCGAGGACGACGAGCGGCACCCCCTCCTCCTTGTAGCGCATCGCCGCGTCGTAGATCGGCATCGTCTCGCCCGAGGGCAGGTGCTTGGTGATGCCCCCCTCGATCCCCGGCACCATCTTGTTCCTGATGCGGATGTTGGCGAAGGTGCCGCGCATCATCACCTCGTGATTGCCGCGCCGCGCGCCATAGGAGTTGAAATCGGCCCGGGCGACCTGATGCTCCATCAGATATTTGCCGGCCGGGCTGTCGGCCTTGATCGCGCCGGCCGGCGAGATGTGGTCGGTGGTGATCGAATCGCCGAACATGGCGAGCGGCCGCGCGCCGATGATGTCCTCCGGGGGCACGGGGGTCATCGTCATGCCCTCGAAATAAGGCGGGTTCTGGATGTAGGTCGAGCCCGGCTGCCAGGCATAGGTCTCGCCGCCGGTGATCGGGATGCCGCGCCACTGGTCGTCGCCCTTGTAGACGTCGGCATAGCGGGCGCGGAACAGGTCGCCATGGACATGGGCGTCGATCAGCAGCCGCACCTCCTCGTTGGTCGGCCAGATGTCCTTTAGATAGACGTCGACCCCGTCCGAGCCCGTGCCGAGCGGCTCCTCGATCATGTCGCCGGCGACCGTCCCCTTCAGCGCATAGGCGACGACCAGCGGCGGCGAAGCGAGATAATTGGCGCGCACGTCCGGCGACACCCGGCCCTCGAAATTGCGGTTGCCGGAGAGGACGGAGGCGGCGACCAGATCGTTCTTGTTGATCGCGTCGGAGATCGGCGTCGGCAACGGCCCCGAATTGCCGATGCAGGTGGTGCAGCCATAGCCGGCGAGGTTGAAGCCGATCGCGTCGAGATGCTCCTGCAGCCCGGCCTTGACGAGATAATCGGTGACCACCTTCGAGCCGGGGGCGAGCGAGGTCTTGACCCAGGGCTTGCGGGTCAGGCCCTTCTCATGCGCCTTCTTGGCGACGAGGCCGGCGGCGACCAAAACGGCGGGATTGGAGGTGTTGGTGCAGCTGGTGATGGCGGCGATGACGACGTCGCCATGGCCGAGATCCGTGGTGCCCCGCGCCTCGACGTCGAGTGCGTCGGTCGAGCCCACCGGATCCTTGACCGCGAAGCGCTTCTCCAGCTCGGCGAGGCTGTGGCCATATTCCTTGGTGAAATTGGCGACGAACTCCTCGTCGACGCGGGAGAGCGGCACCCGGTCCTGCGGCCGCTTCGGACCGGCGAGGCAGGGCTCGACACTGGCCATGTCGAGCCGCAACGTGTCGGTGAAGACCGGCTCGAGGGTCGAACCCGGGTCCAGCCACAGGCCCTGCGCCTTGGCATAGGCCTCGGTCAGCGCCACCTGCTCGTCGCTGCGGCCGGTCAGGCGCATGTAATCGAGGGTCTTGTGATCGACCGGGAAGAAGCCGCAGGTCGCGCCATATTCGGGCGCCATGTTGGCGATGGTGGCGCGGTCGGCGACCGAGAGGGTCGAGACGCCGGGGCCGTAAAACTCGACGAAGCTGCCGACCACGCCCTTGGCGCGCAGCATCTGGGTGACGGTGAGGACGAGATCGGTGGCGGTGATCCCCTCGGCGAGCGCGCCGGAGAGGTGGAAGCCGACCACTCCGGGGATCAGCATCGAGACCGGCTGGCCGAGCATCGCCGCCTCCGCCTCGATCCCGCCGACGCCCCAGCCGAGCACGCCGAGGCCGTTGACCATCGTCGTGTGGCTGTCGGTGCCGACGAGCGTGTCGGGATAGGCCACTTCGGCGCCGTCCCCGTCCTTCGACGACCACACGCCGCGCGAGATATATTCCAGATTCACCTGGTGGCAGATGCCGGTGCCGGGCGGCACGACCTCGAAATTGCGGAACGCCTTCGATCCCCATTTGAGGAACTGGTAGCGCTCCATGTTGCGCGCATATTCATGCTCGACGTTGCGCTCGAAGGCGCGCGGCGTGCCGAACTCGTCGACCATGACGCTGTGATCGATGACGAGGTGGACCGGGACCTGCGGGTTGATCTTCGACGCCGAGCCGGCGAGCGTGGCGATGGCGTCGCGCATCGCGGCGAGGTCGACCACGGCGGGGACACCGGTGAAATCCTGCATCAGCACCCGCGCCGGCCGGTACTGGATCTCCCGCGCCGGGCCGGAGGGATTCTTCTGCCAGTCGACCAGCGCCTGGATATCTTCCCGGCTGACCGTCTTGCCGTCCTCGAAGCGCAGCAGATTCTCGAGCAGCACCTTCATCGAGAAAGGCAGGCGCCTGACGTCGCCGAGCTGCGCCGCCGCCTTGTCGAGGCTGTAATAGGAATAGGTCTTCGAACCGGCCTTGAGCTCGGTGCGGGTCTGGAGGCTGTCTCGGCCGACGGCGGTCATGGAATTTCCTCGTCTCGAAGGGACATTCGAGCCGGGGCGGGAGAGCGGCCCGGCGCGGTTGCGGCGGGCTGTAGCAAGGTGGGGGCGAGGGGGGAAGGGAAAGCGCGAGGGAGCCGAACCCGCGCTGACTCTGAGCCTCAACCCCCGATCTCAAACCCGTCGCGAATGGCTGCTTACGACCCTTGCGGACGTTCGCATCGTCGGGCAGCTTGAACGCATGACCGGGCTTGTGGAGAGCGCACTTGAGATACACGGCAGCCGTTACGTTCTTTGGTGGGCTGGCCCTGTTCGGTTGCTCAGACGATGCAACGCGACAAGCGTATGAACGCTGTCTCGCTAATCAGCGAATGGTATTCGGGCGCAATGCGGAAGTCTTCTGTGGCTGCCTTAGAGAGGGATCCAACTTGGACATGAGGGAAGCGCACCCCGCCGAGGAGTGCGGTGAGCGAGCCGAGGCGGCTAACTCATCCGGCAGATAACACTGTCAAGAGCAACTCCGATCATTGGCTGAGCGTTCGCTTTCCATCCGTAGCAGACATTCGCCGGAGACGAAGTCGGGCCTCGGCTCCTCCCTGCGTCCCTGGCACGTGCCGCAGGATCAGGCGGGAAAGTAGATCAATTTGATCACATCCTCGCCGATCCGCTCATGCGCCACGAGGCGGAGCGTCGGCCGCGGTCCGGCGAAATAGCGCTTGCCGCGACCGAAGCACGACCAGCGGATGAACTCGACAGCGGGAAGTCGGTTGGTCTCTCGACCGGCCGTTTCGCCCTAGGCTGCACCGCGATCGGAGTCAGATGCCGGTGCCGGCTGGATTGTCTCGGCGGTGGTGGTGACCACGCTGCTGATATCATCGTCTTCGCGAGCAACGATGATCGTCTCTTTGCCGTCTGAACCCTGCAAGCGCAGGATGCGGCGGTTCTGAACGCTCCGCCATCCGACTGCCACGATGACCGCGAAGACGCCGAGGCCGAAGATGATGGCCATGAAGTTTGCTGCCGAGTCGGTCATTCGGACTCACCCTTGGTAGTTTATTGCCGCCCATTAGCGCTTGAAAAGTTAAGAAGATCGATAGCTTCGGCCGGCGCACCGCACATCAACCGCCGCGCTCGAACATCTCAATGGGATGGTGGCGGTTCGCTCGCGCGCCCCCCGACACGAGCCTGGTCGCGAATCTCTGCTTACGACCCATTGTCGACCTTCGGGGGGCGAGATACCGTGGCGCCCTTCCCTCCTGCGCCTGGGAGAAGACGGTGTCAGAGACGACAGGGGTCGGTGCGTTCGCCATCGTGCCGAGCAATGACTTGCCCGGTGCCATCCCGTTTTGGGAACGCATGGGCTTTGCCCGCACCGGCGGGGACGACAATTACATCATCATGAGCGGCTGGGGCTGTGAGGTCCATCTTACTCAAGCGGGAAGCGGCCCCTGGCGCGTGCCGGCGGAGAACAACCCATTCGGCGTCTTCATTCGCACTCCCGAGGTCGAGGCCATTGCCGCGCGGGTGGACGACTTGATCATCCGTCCCGGTGGCGTCTTACGTGACCGTGAATGGGGCCTCTATGAGGTGGGTATCGCCGGACCGGATGGTCTCCTCGTTCGAGTCGGTTGGCCTTCGAATCTCCGGTAACGAACGCCTGCTTTCCGCCCATGGCGAACATTCGCCGGAGACCAATTCGAGCAAAGTTCGAAAAGCGAAAGTCGTGGGTTCTGAACGCGTCTCGAATCGACATTCGAGCCGGGGCGGGAAGGAACGGCCCGGCGTGGTTGCGGCAGGCTGTAGCAAGGTGGGGGCGAGGGGGGAAGGGTGGAGGGTAGCCGATTTGGGCGCCGGGCTACCGCCGTCCCCCCTGCCATTTGCCCACCACTCGGGTCGCATAGACTAAGGGGTGCCTCGCAGCTTCGTGCCCCCTACGCCAAGCTGCAAAACCCCGTGCGCCATCCAGCGCGAGGTTGAGTACACTAGCCCCAAAGGTCCAAGGCGCGTGGTCGAGTAGTGCTGCGCCACTAACAGCCACAGAGACCAAGAACTCTGGCCCTTGCCATCGCCAATCGCATGCTCTCACTTGGTCTAGCAAATGATCGCGTGTGTATTTAGCTTCCCGTAGACGCTCTTCAAATCCGTCGTCTAGGTCCCCCGAGGCGTCAGATGTAATCAGTCCATCAACATATGAACGGAATGCGTGCAACTCTCTGCGGTTATCCTCCTTAAAGCGCTGGAGCTCATCAGGCGGGACATCCGGAGGAACGGGAAGGAGCCTCGCTATCCCCTTCAACCGACGCGAAATCATGAGCGACTCTGGAGATCCCGACACCACACCCGCAGCCGCACGTTCGTCAGTGATTAGCGGCAAGGCCCCAGGAGCATGGGAGGAAAGCTGGACCGCTAAGTAGGTCATGATATGGGCGATTACCCAATCGGGGCCCTCAAACCATGAGCCGTCACGCACCAGTAGCCCCGCAGCCGAAAGCGCGTCCGCTATGAAGCTGTACGCTAGCTTTCCCGCATGAATTCTTTCGATCCGGTCGTAACGCTTCGTCACCGACGCGCGGCCCAAAATGTAGGCTACCAGCTTTTCATCCTCATCGCCGCCCCAACCTGCCCTCGGCACAAGCGGACAAACCAACCCAATTCGGATGAGTTCATGAGTTCTGTCATCGAAGATGTTGCGTGGGGCGCCCTCTGGCGCGATCACAGCCAGTCGATCGAAATAGAGTAGCGTCGGATTCACCCACGTCGATGCCGGTAAACTCAAATATGGGAAATATAGCGCATCCATTGTCATGCATATTTCCGATACAGCTATCGCCTGGCGTCGACCCATTCTAAGACTTTTGCTTCCATAGTCTTGGGCGCTGATCAGCCAGCCTCTCGTCGCATCATGTCGTCTACTATCAGGAATATTATGAAGCCTTGATATATGTTCCAGATGAACGACTTCAGTCTAACAATGGAAAATACGATTAGAATACCCATAACGGCAAACGTGGTAGAGTTAGCAAATGACAGAACAGCATAGGCTATCTCTTTTGATAGGATCTTCTCAGGATCGAACAAGTGAGTTTGCGCCAATAGTTTGGCAATGACACTCACTGTCAGCGTAGCTATGTAGATGTAGAAGACGGACAGGAAGTTAAAAAGCATGTCTTTAAACGATGATATTTTCGAATCTGGCTGCTCGGTCTGCGCTAGCCTTACCATCACTCTCGGATTTGCTATGGTAGTTATTATTGCAAAACCGGCTATCAGAAATCCCAAGATCGGTACGCTCAGATTAAAACCAACATCCATAGCTATAGTGGCAGCAGCCGCCGAATGCTGCACATCGCGCTCGTAAACCCAATGAGCAATCGCAGCGACGCCGATAAGCGCGGCCAGAGAATATAGGAAACGATTGAATTTTGACTTGGGAAGCGCTCGGCTTGCCCTAAAGACTTCCTGAAATGACTTCTCCCTTAGAAGGTCATCTTTCCAGTTTTCGATCATAGCAAGCCTGCCAAGTGCCTGATGGTATCCAAAACCCTAGCAGGCGTTGGCAGGCGTCGGACCTTTCCATCGGCCACAAGCCGCTCATATGCCCGCACCAAACGGTGAGTTAGATCGGTATCATTTTCCGGAGGGTTCTCGATAGGAAGAACGAGAGCAAATTCGTCGTTATCTGCTTTCATTTTCAGGCCGGAGTCATCCTCGCCGTCGACAATGATTTCCGTATTTTGTCCCTCGCTGATCTCTGTGATCTTTCTTGCAGCTTCGTCCTTGTTGAGACCCCTAGGGCCGGAGGCAAGCACTTCCAAACGAGTGGGCTCAAGTGGGCGGAACGTCTGCTCTACGGCAGCCACAGTTTTAGACGCATCCAACTCGTCATTTGGTTCAACAAGTATAAATCTGATCTGCCTGATTTTACGAAACCGTCGAATTGTATCTGTGATCGCATCCTGCCCCGCTACCGGCGTTACAGCCAAGACAGGGGGAGGGACGCGAGCACGGACCTGTGCGATGGTTAACCTTTCTGCTCCTCTTCGTGTGACATTATCAGTCTCATGGCGGCGCCTGACATATTTGTGCCATTCATGACGGAGAAAATACTCTGTTGTTGATTTGAATGATTCCAGCGACGGAGCCTCGGCTGTTTCAGCAAAATACAGAAGCCTATGATTGTTTAGGAGCAATACAAAAAAGCTGGACGGTGCGGACTCGATCTCTGCCTCATCTTCAACCAGCCCGCGGTCTCTTCGAAATATTTGCTGGCGCCTCAGAACAGTGTCTTTTACTAGGTGCCCGGAAATCGCTAGCACAGGCACGCCGTTTTCTTCGCCGACGGGCAGCAGCTGAACATGATAGAAGCGGAATGTTGTCTCTCCATACCTCCGGGCATGGGTCTCATCGGTGAAGGCTGGAAGAACAATCTCCTCCATGTAGTCCATCATGACCTGTTCGAGCCCGAACCTAAGAACGAAATTCGCAAATGACAGATCGTGCTGACGCATTGGCCCCTCCCCAATTCCTCGGAACGGTCTTAGCTTTGGGCTTGCCTAAGCGCGAGCCGAAAATCGTTGCGTATGGTATTACAGATCGCCGATTGCCAGTTATCAGCGGCTCTGACTGATTGACTTCACGGTACGGGCCGAACCTGCGCCACAAGTGGAACGGACAATTGTACCGTCCCCTCCGGGCCTAGATCGCCGCCATGCTTGACGCTGTCACCGCCCCCCGCCGCCCACCATCCGCCGCGAGGATTACCGGCCGCCTGACTGGCTGGTGCCGCAGATGGAGCTGGAGTTCGAGCTGGGGGACGGAGCGGACGCGAGTGCGCTTGCATGCGTGTTGAGTGACTCAAATCTGATGCGGGAAATTTCCCACGCGCCATATTCCGTAGCGGTATGACGCTAGCCGGGCACCCAAGGATCTCCGTGGATCCCGCCATCTGGGGCGACCGCCCGACCGTGGCCGGAACGCGGGTGCGGGTGACGGACGTGCTGGAAATGCTCGCCGGCGGTGTTGGCGAGGCGGAGATCGTCGCCGACTTCCCCTATCTCATTGTCGAGGACATTCGCGCCTGCCTCGCCTACGCGGCAGGTATGGCAGACCACCCGATCATCACGGCCGACGCAGCCGAATGAGCTCATTCACTCCTTGACCCTCAACGGAAAGAGGGGCCGCCGCCTTTCAGCGACGCCCCCTCTCCCATCAGATCATCAACGCGATTTGCACAAGGGCAAGTGCAATAGAAAGCGCGTTTAGTGTCGCGCCAATCCAAAACAGCTTCTTATCCATCTGCCGTAACTCCGGGAGCGTTACCGCTTCGAAGTTACGTCGGTCGTGTTGTTCGGCTCGTCCTACCTCAGAGGCACCTTGAGTTCTGCAGAGCGGTCCCATGCTTCCCGCCACGACCGGCAGGGTGCGTCCGCCCAGATAAGGAAGGCCTTGAGCTTCTTCAAGTCGGCGCTGCCGGCGGTCCGTGTCCTTCCTAGATCACCTGGCCCAAGTGCCTCCCCCACGTTGCACCCGCCCCTCCCCAAGCCTAAGCCGCCGCCATGCTCGATGCCCTCTCCGCCCCCTCCGCCCCTCCCCCCACCATCCGCCGCGAAGACTACCGGCCGCCCGAATGGCTGGTGCCCTCGATCGAGCTGGAATTCGAGCTGGGGGCGGAGCGGACGCTTGTGCGGTCGCGGCTCAACGTGCGGCGGAACGGCGATCATCGGGAGCCGTTGCGGCTGAACGCCGAGGGGCTGACTTTGATCGAGGCGAAGCTGGACGGGGAGCCGGTGGCCTGCGCCATTGAGGACGATCTGCTGACCCTGCCGATCGAAGGCGACGAGGCCCTGGTCGAGACCCTCATAGAGATCGCCCCCGCCGCCAACACGCAGTTGATGGGCCTGTACGAATCGGGCGGCATCCTCTGCACCCAGTGCGAGGCCGAGGGCTTCCGGCGGATCACCCCCTTCCCGGACCGGCCGGACGTGCTGAGCCGCTACCGGGTGCGGATGATCGCCGACAAGGCGCGCTATCCGGTGCTGCTGTCGAACGGCGATCCGGTCGGCGCCGGCGAGCTGCCCGAGGGCCGGCATTGGGCAGAATGGGACGATCCCTTCCCCAAGCCCTGCTACCTCTTCGCCTTGGTCGCGGGCGACCTCGCCGCCAATCGCGACGCCTTCACCACCCGCTCCGGCCGCCGCATCGACCTCGGCATCTGGGTGCGCGAACCGGACCTGCCCAAGACCGAGCATGCGATGGCGGCGCTGAAGGCGGCTATGAAATGGGACGAGGAGGTCTATGGCCGCGAATACGATTTGTCCGTGTTCAACATCGTCGCCGTCTCCGATTTCAACTTCGGCGCGATGGAGAATAAGGGCCTCAACATCTTCAACTCGCGCTACATCCTCGCCGATCCGGAGACGGCGACCGACGGTGATTATGACGGCGTCGCCGGCGTCGTCGCCCATGAGTATTTCCACAATTGGTCGGGCAACCGCGTCACCTGCCGCGACTGGTTCCAGCTGTCGCTGAAGGAGGGCTTCACCGTCTTTCGCGACCAGAATTTCTCGGCCGACATGGGCTCGGCCGCGGTCAAGAGGATCGAGGACGTGCGCGCATTGCGCGCGGCGCAATTCCCCGAGGATGCGGGGCCGCTCGCCCATCCGGTGCGACCCGAATCCTATATCGAGATCGCCAATTTCTACACGGCGACGGTCTACAACAAGGGCGCCGAGCTGATCCGGATGATGCGCACCATGCTCGGCCCGGAGCGCTTCCGCGCCGGCGCCGACCTCTATTTCGAGCGGCATGACGGCCAGGCGGTGACCTGCGAGGATTTCGTCAAGGCGATGGAGGATGCGAACGGCGCCGATCTCTCTCGTTTCCGCCTCTGGTACGGCCAGGCGGGGACGCCGACGGTGCGGGCTGAGCTTGCGTCCGACGGCATTCTTCGCCTCGCCCAGCATGTACCGGCGACGGCAGGCGAGACGGCGAAGCAGCCGATGCCGATCCCTCTCTCTTTGGCCCTGTTCGGGGCGGAGAGCGGCCGCAAGCTCGACGAGCGCCTGGTGGTGCTGGACGAGGCGGCGCGGGAGCTGAAGCTCGATCCCCAGGGCGAGCGGCCGATCCTGTCGATCAACCGCGGCTTCTCGGCGCCGGTCATCGTCACCACCGACCGCAGCGCCGAGGATCTCGCCTTCCTGTCGGCGCGGGACGACGATCCCTTCGCCCGCTACGAGGCGATGCAGCAGCTGATGCTCGACACCCTGCTCGCCGCGATCGGCGGCGGCGCGGCCGAGCATGGAGCGGTGGTCGAGGCGGTGCGGCACACGCTCGCCGACGAGGCGCTCGATCCGGCCTTCGTCGCCGAGGCGGTGGTGCTGCCGAGCGAGGCGTTCATCGGCGACCATCAGGCGGTGGTCGATCCGGAGGCGGTGCATCGCGCCCGCGAGGCGCTGCGGGCCGAGCTCGGCCGGGTGCTGGAGGCGGAATGGCGCGGCGCCTATGCGCGGACCGCCGCCAATCGCTACGAATATTCGCCGGCCGCCAAGGGCGCGCGGCGGCTGAGGACGGTGGCGCTCAACTATCTGCTCGCCGCGGGCGCGGCCGACGCGCCGGGGCTGGCGCGGCGTCAGCATGACGAGGCCGACAACATGACCGACCGGCAGGGGGCGCTTGCAGCGCTGGCGAGCAGCGACGCGCCGGAGCGGCCGGGGGCGCTCGCCGCCTTCTACGCGCGCTACAGGGACGACGCTCTTGTGCTCGACAAATGGTTCATGGTGCAGGCGCTGGCGGCGCGGGACGACACCGCCGAGGCGGTCGAGGCGCTGGCCGGCCATGCCGATTTCACCCTCGCCAATCCGAACCGGATGCGGTCCCTGGTCGGCGCCTTCGCCGCCAACCAGCGCGCCTTCCACGACCCCTCGGGCCGCGGCTACCGCTTCCTCGCCGACATGATCCTCGCCGTCGACAAGCTCAACCCGCAGACCGCGGCGCGGCTGGTGCCGCCGCTCGGCCGCTGGCGGCGCTTCGGGCCGGAGCGGCAGGCGCTGATGAAGGCGGCGCTGGAGCGGATCGTCGCCACGCATGGCCTGTCGAAGGACGTGTTCGAGCAGGCGAGCAAGAGCCTGGGATGAAGTGCGCGCCTGCCGCCTTCGCCGCCGCCTGTTGCCTGGCGCTGGCGGCCTGCGGCGGCCCGGCGCCGGTGGCGCCGGACAGCCCGGTCGCGCTGGAGCTGGCCCGCCGGCTGCAGATCAGCGCCGGGCCGGCGCGCCAGCTCGCCTTCAGCCCCGACGGCAGCCTGCTCGCGACCAGCGCCGCCGACGGCGCGATCCTGCTCTGGCCGACCCGCGCCCGGGCGAAGCCGCGCCGGCTGGTCCAGGAAGGCGGCGTCACCTCGCTCGCTTTCTCCGGCGACGGCAGGCTGCTGGCGAGCGGCGGCTATGACGGCACCGTCCGGCTGTGGCGGGTGGCGGACGGGACGGTGCTGCGCCGGCTCGGCAAGGAGGGCGGCGGCACCGTCTGGACCGTCGATGTCTCGCGCGACGGCAGCCGGGTCGCCGGCGGCGGCGAGGACAAGCTGGTGCATCTGTGGCGGACCGCGGACGGCGCCCTGATCGCGGCGCTGAAGGGACATCGGCTCAATATCTGGGAGGTGCGCTTCACCCCCGACGGCGGCAGGCTGGTCAGCAGCAGCTTCGACCATGACATCCGGATCTGGGACGGCGCCACCGGCAAGCCGCTGCGCGCCCTTTCCGGACATGAGCAAGCGGCGGTCGGGCTCGCCATCTCGCCGGACGGCGCGACGATCGGCAGCGGCAGCGACGATTCGACGGTGCGGCTGTGGCGGCTGGCGGACGGACGGCCGTTGCGGAGGATGGACGCGGGCAATCACGCCTATTCGGTCGCCTTCAGCCCCGACGGGACGATGCTGGCGAGCGGCGGCCGCGCGCGGGGCGGGATCGGCACTCTCTGGCACCAGATCACCGGCGGCGGCGCGGCCGGCCAATCGGTCCGCCTCTGGCGGGTCGCCGACGGCGCCCTGCTGGCGGCCGCCTCCCAGCCCGAGGACGTGATGGCGGTCGCCTTCAGCCCCGACGGCGGCTGGGTAGCGACGGCGTCGGAGGACGGCACGGTGACGCTCTGGCGAGTGCGGCGGCGTTAGCGTGGGTCACAACTGAACTGGCCATTGGTGTTCCCCGGCGAAAGCCGGGGTCCAGTCTTCTGGGCCCCGGCCTTCGCCGGGGAACAAGAAATCCGAACGGGTTTGGTGGGGCGTATTCAACCCACCCAGCCGGCAACCTCCGCCGCGACCTGGTTCGCGGCCTGGTTGAGCGCCGCAGCCGCCCCCGCCGGGTCGGTGGTGGCGGGGATGCGGGCTTCGAAGCGGCGGGTTTCGATGCGGTCGGGACCGCGGGCGATGGCGGCGTCGTAGATCACCACCGCCTCGTTGGTGTCGGCGACGAGGCCGAAGCTCTGCAACGTGCCGCTGAGCCGCACGCCTGGATCGAGGGTGAACTGGCTGGGATCGAGGACGATGCGGCCGCGCGCCGCGATCGTGTCGGAGAGCAAGCGGGCGAAGAGGGCGTTCGGCGCCTCGACCCATGACGCATTGGGCAGATAGGCGACCTGGTTCGCGCCGGTGCGGACCGGAACCCGGGTCGTGCGCAGCTCCTGCGGCACGACCGGCACGACGACGGTGATCGCCTGGCTCGCCGGGCCGCTGCGCGGGGCCGAGGCGGCCGGGCTCGCCGCCGCGGTCAGGCGCAGGAAAAAGGGCGGCGGCTTGGCGCCGAAGCTGAGGCAGGCCGAAAGGCCGAGCGCCAGCGGCAAAGCGAGGAGCGTCTTCCTGGGCGTCATTTCTTCCTCGGCTTGTAGTCGGGCAGCTTCTCGCCGCCGATGATGCCGCCGGCGCCGTTCTGGTTGAAGCGCTGGGCGACGGCGTTCAGCGACTCGGACATCTGCCTGAGGTCGCGGACCAGCTGGCCGACCTCGGGGATGGTCTGCTTGGAGAAGGCCTGGAGGCCCGGCCGGGCGTCGCCGATCGCGGCGTCCAGATTCTTCATGCTGGCATCCGCCGACTGGACGGTGCGGCGAAGGTCGGCGATCAGCGGCCGCGCGTCGTGGGCGAGGACGTCGTTGGTGGTGTCGGCGAGCTTGCCGAACCGCTCGGTGGCGTCGCCCGCCTGGCGGATGGCGATGCGGGCGTCGGCCATGGTCGCGGCGATCTCGTCCGAGCGGTCGGCGAGGTTCTTGCTGATCGTCTTCATGTTCTCGAGGATGGCGGCGATCGAATTCTGGTTCTTGTCGGAGAGCAATTCGGTCAGCTTCAGGGTCAGGGTCGAGACCCGGTTGAGCAATTCCGGCGCGCTGTTGAGCAAGGCGCCGAGGCCGCCGGCCTTGGTCGGGATGACCGGCACGCCATAGGGGCAGCGCGGGCTGGGCGAATCGGGGCAGGTCAGCTCGTGCGAGCCGTTCCGGCGGCGGCGGTCGCGCTCCGGCGGATCGAGCTGGATCTGCGAGACGCCGGTGAAGCCGACCCCCTTGACCGTGGCGGTGGTGCCGACGAGCACCGGGGCGGTCTTGCTGACGGTGATGCGGACGCGGACCAGCTCCGGCGTCTGCGGCTGGAGGTTGATCGATTCGACCTGGCCGACGGGGACGCCCGAGAAGGTGACCGAGCTGCCCTTGGCGAGGCCGTCCACC
>JAXDOV010000202.1:0-2689 GCA_034668705.1 Sphingomonadales bacterium | reverse complement strand
TGAACACCGCCATCGCCGAGGCGAAGGACCCGGTCATGATGGCGCGGGCGATGAAGCTGGCGGTCGAGGCCGGCCGCCTCGCCTATCGCGCCGGCCGCATGGGCAAGCGCCGCTACGCCGACCCGTCGAGTCCGCTGGCGGGGCTGATCTAGAATCGGTCACCGCAGGATTGAGATCACATTCAAGCGGGGCATGAAGGCGGTGCGGTTGCGCGGGTGCTTGACCGAAGCCGGGCCGAGCCCACAAGGTGGCATGTCGATCCGTTGAGGGAGGTCCCCATGCGTCCGATCGCGTCCGCCTTTGCCGCTTTGCTGGCCCTGCTTTCGCCCGCATCCGCCGGCGCCGCATCCTTGACCTACAAGCGGCCGGTGCCGGCACCGGATCCGGCGGCGCAGCTCGCCGAGATGGTGGCCCTGTTCAACGAAATCTGCCTGAAGGCCTTTCCCGACGACGCGGCGGTGGCGCGGGCGATGGCGGCGCGGCAGGCGACGGCGATGACGGCGGCGGAGGTCAAGGTCTATCTCCATGAGGATCCGGGCGCCGGCTGGGACATTGCCGGCCGATCGGCGCCGTTCGCGCTTACCGTCGAGGCGCCGCCCTTCCATGCCTGCGGGGTGCGGACCACCGCCGTGGCGCCGTTCGCGGACATGGCGCCCTACCGTCATCTCGCCGACGGCTTCGAGGCCGGCCGGCAGGTCCAAAGAATCGGCCCGGTGAACGGGACGATCGGCAATGTCGATACCAGCGGCGGCGGCGACATGTGGAAGCGGCCGGACGGCAAGGACGAGGCTCTGCTCGTCTTCATCGCCACGCCCGTCGCCAGGCTGCGGGCGCAGGGCGAGGATGCGGTGCAGATCCGCTTCGTCCACCAGCTGGTCGATCCGCCGTCGCATTAGCCTTCCGCCGCAACGGTTTACCCGGCGCCGACTACCGTATTTACCCGATCGTGACGCGGCGCCGGCATTGGTCGATGGGGAATTAACCGTGGCGCTGGTCGTGCGGCCAGGGACCGAAGCCGATCATCCCCCCACGAGGATTGCTTCGGTCCCGTACGGCCCCCGCCGCGCTCGGCTCGCTCAAGCTCCACCGAGGGCGACGATCGTGCCGGGCCCCTCCTGCCGCGCATTGCCGCCGCCGGGCCGTCCGCGCCTCGATCCCGCCATCGAGACGGCGGCGAGGATCAGCCAGGGCTCGATCGCGAGGTTGATGAGGAGGTGCGACCAGATGCAGGGCGCCACCTGCCGGCCGGCCGCCAGATAGACGATGGCGAGCAGGGCGCCGAGGCCCGCGGTGCTGAGCGCCGCGCCGAGCGCCACCCGCCATTGCCGCGCGAACAGGCCCCAGATACCGTGCGCGGCGCCGAAGACCGCGGCCGAGAGCGCAACCTGAACCAGCGCCGATGCGCCCCCGCCTGCCGCCCAGTCCATCACCATCTTGCGGAACCACAGCTCCTCGAACGTGCCGGTGACGATGGCGAAGGGGATGGCGAGCAGCTTCAGCCAGTGCCAGGCGAACATGCGTTCGCCGACCAGCGGCATCGCCCGCATCGAATAGAGGATGTAGCCGAGCGCGACCGTTGCCCCGAGCAGCCAGGCCGGCCAGGCACTCGCCTCGAAGCCGTAGAGGCGGAGCAGCGCGCCCGGCCGGGATCCCGCGACCGTCATCGCCAGCGGGATCGCCTCGGCGAACAGGATCAGGCCGAGGATCGACAGGGTCTTTCTGATCGGGCTCATGCCGTTCCTCCGTTCCAGCCATTGCCTATACTTTGTAGTTCAAAGTTCTTTTCACTGCAAGCAAAAGATCGCGGCGCTCGCGCGGTCGGCGGAACGGGCGCGCCGGGCGCGGCGTTCGGCCCGCACCTGACACCCACGGAGGCCGTTTCATGCTTCGCCCGCTCGCTTTCGCCGCCGCTCTTTCGCTGTCCCTCGCTCCTGCCGCTCCCGCCGCCGCCAAGGGCTGCATCAAGGGCGCTCTCGTCGGCGGGGTCGCCGGCCATTATGTCGGCAAGGGCCATGCCTTGGTGGGCGCCGCCGCCGGCTGCATCGCCGGCCGTCACATGGCGAAGAAACGCGCTCAGGCCCGCGCCGCCGGCCACCGCTGAGGCAAGGCGGCGGCTCGCAGCAGCTTCGGTCCGGCTGCCTGCCGGACGGACGATCCGTCGGGTGCGAGCGGAACGCCCGCCCAGCCCGCCTCGTTACCCGCGCGGGAGACCGAGCCATGCCGGATTTCGCCGCCCTGCGCGAGGAGATGGTCGATCGGCAGATCGCCCGCCGCGGCATCACCAACCGCCGCATCCTCGACGCCTTTCGCGAGGTGCCGCGCGAATTGTTCGTGCCGGCAAGCGCGCGCGACTTCGCTTATGAGGACGGGCCGCTACCGATCGAGGCGGAGCAGACCATCTCCCAGCCCTATATCGTCGCCCTGATGATCGACGCCGCCGGGCTCGCGCCGGGGGACAAGGCGCTCGAGATCGGCGGCGGCTCGGGCTATGCGGCGGCGGTGATGAGCCGGATCGCCGACGAGGTGATCGCGATCGAGCGGCAGCCCGAGCTCGCCCGCCTTGCCCGCGAGCGGATGGAACGGCTCGGCTACCGCAACGTCCGCATCGTCGAAGGCGACGGCAGCGTCGGCCTGCCGGAGGAGGCGCCGTTCGAAGCGATCCTCGCCGCGGCGAGCGGCAGCCACGTCC
>JAXDOV010000201.1:0-7000 GCA_034668705.1 Sphingomonadales bacterium | reverse complement strand
TGATCGTCGCCGACGCGCCCTGGTTCGGCCTCCATCTCTGGACCGGCAGCGGCCTCGTCTCCCATTTCGACAGCGCCGGCGGCCACAATGTGATCGCCACCTACGGTCCCCAGCTGCAGCCTTTGGTCCGCATGCTGCTGGACGAGAAGGCGGGGGCTTAATTGATCCTCCCCTGCTTTTGCAGGGGAGGGGGAACAGCCGATGGCTGGTGGAGGGGCTTGGCACCGAGCAAGACCCCTCCACCGCGCTACGCGCGGCCCCCCTCCCCCGGAAAAGCCGGGGGAGGATTTATTGCACCCAATCGGCCATCGTGCCGGTATCCCGCACCTTCCACGGCACGCCGCCGCTGTTGAGGAATAGCCGCTCCATCTCCGCGCGGGTGAAGGGCCTCGAGCCGACGCGGCCGAAGACCGCGATCTGGCCGCCGGTCTCGTCGACGGCGCGGTCGCGGTCGAGGCCCTTGGCCATGGCCAAGGCCGGGTGGGGCGTGCGCGCCCAGGCGATCAGCTCAGGCATCGGCGCCGGCGAGAAGCCGTAGAAATTGGGCTGGCTCGCGGGTGAAGTGAGCTGGATCACCTTCATCCCGTTCCGCCCGTCAGCGACATAGGCGAAGAGCGAGGCGTTGGTGGAGGCGACGACCACGTCCTCGACGTCGTTCATCCGGCCGCCGAAATTCTCCTTGCGATAGATGACCGGCCGCTCCGGATCGGCGACATCGACGATCACCAGCCCCTCCTGCCTGCCCGCCACATAGGCATAGGTCCGGGCGACATAGATCTTCCGGGCGTCGGCGAGCGGTATGGTGGCGGCGGGGATCGGCTTCGGCGCGTCGAGCCGCGTCACGTCGAACAGCTTCAGCCCTTCGGCGTCGGTCATCCAGAGATAGCGGAACTGCAGGGCCGAGGCGCGCGCGTCGCGCAGCGGCAGGGTGGCGACGTGGCGCGGGTGGAGCGGGTCGTCGAGGTCGACCACCACCAGCCCCGCCGCCGCGGCGATATAGGCATAATGGCCGGCGAGCGTGACGTGCCGGGCCCCGTTCAGCACGCCGCCCTCGTTCCAGGTCACCGCGCGGTGCAGGAAATTGTTGCGCGCATTGCCGTCGGCGAAGGTGGTGACGTCGACGAGGATCAGACCCTCCTCGCTGTCGGTGACCACCGCATAATTGTAGATCGGGTGGAAGCCCTGCTCCTGGTTCGCCGCCCGCAGCTCGGCCGTGTTGCGCAGCGGGTTGATCGGCTGGTTGGTCGGCAGCGCCATGCAGGTCGCGTTCTTGGTCGGCACATGCGCATTATGGCCGAGCGGCGAGAAAGGCGCGGTCACGATCTTCTCGGAGACGCCCTTATTGCCGATATTGGCGATGTCGTAGACCCGGAAGCCGCCCGCGCCTTCCGCGACATACATATATTCGCCACGATTCTGCAGGCAGCTTACCGCGCCGCCGGTCGCCTGGACGACGTTCTGGAAGGGCTCGCGCGGGTGGGCCTCGCCCGACAGCCTGCGGCCGAGGGCCGGCCCGCGGGTCCAGTTGATCAGCTCGCGCTTGTTGCGGTCGACGTGGAGCCGCCAGTAATCGGGATAGGCGTAACGCTGGAGATAGGAGCCGATCACCGCCTGCGGCTCGTCCCATTCGGTCACCCGCGTCGCCTGCAGGCCGCCGTCGAGGCCGGTCCAGGCGTTGAGGCCGACGAAATTGACGAAGTTGGTCCCCTGCAGCAGCAATTGCGCCATCACCGCATTGTTGTCGTTCTTCTCGGAGAGATGGCAGTCGGTGCAGGTCTTGGTCTCGGCGGTGCGCACCGTATGCGGGAAATGCGGCGCGAAGGCCTGGCTCGAGAAGCCAGAGGCGGAGATGGGCGGCTGCTGGACGTAGATCCGCTCGCGGTTGATGTTGGTCGACGAGAGGATCAGCGCCGAGGAGGATCGCACCGGCGCGATGATATTGCCCTTTGTGGTCATGTGCCGGCCGAGCTGGAACATGTCCTCGCGCGCAACCTGCGGATTGTAGGTGGCGAAGTTGCGCGTCTCGCCGCCCTCGTAGCGGTGGATCCCCGTCTTCCAATTGGCCTCGATCGGCAGATGGCAGCCGGCGCAGGAGGTGGTCCAGCTGAGGTGGCAGGTGAAGCAGGCCATCTCGCCTGGCTTATGGGCGAGCTTCGCCTCGGGGACGCCGGCGCCGAAGACGTAGCGGCCGGTCTCCGCCCCGTCGCGCGACATCAGCTTCGCCCGCGCCGCCTTGAGGTTGAACCGGGGGCTGGCCGGGTCGACGCTGTCCCGGACCAGGGACACCCGCCATTCGAGCCTGGGGTCGATCGTCGAGCGCTGGATCAGCGCGCGGCGGCCGTCCTCCCCGGTCACCCATTCGAAGCGGCGGCGGCCGTCCTCGTTGCGGAGCAGGGCGAGGTTGGTGCCCTTGGGCGGCGCGGCCGGGCCGGAGGTGAGCAGGTTCGGCTCTTCGGTAGCGGTGCCGTGGCAATCCTTGCAGCCGATCTCGATCGCGTCGGGCACTTCGCCGTAGATGAAGCCGTTGCCGTGGCTGTCCTGCGCGAAATGGCAATCGGCGCATTGCATGCCCTTCTCGGCGTGGATGTCCATCAGGTGGACCGCCTTGCCGGGATTGACCCCCGGCGGCGCGAACTGGCTTTCGCCGGCGCGGCGGAACTTCTCCGGATCGTCGGGCCGCACGATATGGCCCTCGGCGTCGAGCAGATTGCCCTCGCGGTCGCGCTTGTAGATCGCGCGGAAGTTCCAGCCATGGCCGTGATAATCGGCGAATTGGGTGTGGCGGGCGAGCGGGTTGACGTCGTCATGGACCTGCCGGAGGAAATCGACGTCGCCCCACAGGCCGCGCGGCGCCGCGCCTTCGGGATTGCGGTCGAGCACCTCGCGGGTCTCGGCCGCATTCGGATAATGCTGGTTGCGGTATTGCGCTTCCTTGCCCGGCGGCGCGGGGAGGCGGTTCTCCGGTCCCGGCCACATCAGATCGGCATCGGCCTCGTAATCCCACATCGTGTAGCCGAGATAGGAATTCAGGAAGATGTTGGGCTGGTGCATGTGGCAGTTCATGCATTGCGAGGTCGGGATGGCGCGGGTGAAGGCGTGCGTAACGGGATGGCCGCTTTCGCCATGGCGGATGGTGGGATCGACCGTCGCCGTCTGACCGTCGCGGCCGAACTGGGCGTAGGTGAGGCTGTGCTTGGGGTCGCGGTCGTTGGCGTAGACGACGTGGCAGCCCGCGCAGCCCGAATGGCGATAGTCGCCCGGCTGGTCGTTGGTGCCCATGAACCACATGAACGGGTCGTTGAGCCGGGTCTTGTGGAGGTTGAGGATCGGGATGGCGACGCGCAGGCCGGTGCCGGCGCCGCGGTTCGACTGGCGGATTTCGGGGCGGCCGCTCTCCTCCAGCCGCTGGATCTCGCCGGACGGGGAGGGGAGGCCGATCTCCGGGAATTGGGTGCCGATGGTGCGGCCGCCCTGCTCGAAGACGCGGAAGATGTCGCCCGGCGGCACCACCTGCCAGGTCGGCAGCGGGTAGAGCTCGGCGAGCGCGCCGCGCGCCCGCTGCCGCTCCGTCAGCCGGCCGTCGGCGGCGGTGAAGGGGGAGACGAGCCTGGCCGGCTCGCCGGTCCGCGTATAGGCTTCGCCGAGCATCGTCGTCTTGAACGGCAATATGCCGTTATTATAGGCGGCCGCGCCCCAGAACATGGCGCCGGTGGTCATCAGCGACCGCTCCGCCGCCTCGATCGCCTCGATATGGCAGGCGCCGCAGCTCTCGCGGACGATGCGATAGTCGGACGGATTGACGAAGCGGATATATTCGGGGCTCTCGCTGTTGAGCAGGGCGAAGCTGCGCTGCGGATTGGCGCTGGACGGCCAGTGCCATGCCTTCGGGTGGGTCGGCAGCACATGCGCCTGGTCGCGCGCGGCGACGTAGCGCGGATCGCCCGGGGGCAGTGCCGGATCGCCGCGGATCGCGGCATTGCCGCCATGGCAGTCGGTGCAGCCGAGCACGACCGCCTGGGTCTTGTGCATCGTCTTCTGGTCGCTGTCGGTGTGGCAGGAGACGCAGCCCCCGCTCTTCGCCTCCGCCGCCTCGGGCGGCTGCGTCTGCGGCGCCGACAAGGCGCGGACGAGGCCGTAGTCGCGCACGACCGGCTTCTCGCCTTCCGACGCGAAGAGCGGCGCGGCAACCAGGAGGCAGAGCAGGAGGGCGAGCACCCGCCGCATCAGTAGGTCAGCACCGCGTTGAACAGCACCGAGACATAGCGCTTGTGCCGGTCCGAATTGGCGAACAGGTCGCGAAAGCCGCTGCCCGGCTGCAGCATGGCTGCCGAGGCGCGGAAGACGATGTTCTGGGTGAATTTCGGCCGCCAGATCGCCGCCACCGAGGCGTCCCAGCCGATGTCGCGGGGGATGCTGCCCTCGTTGCGAAGCGCCTGCAGCACCGCCGTGGTCGCGAACCAGAGATGGTTCAAATTGGTGCTGAGCCGGAGCTGGGGCAGGATGTCGAAATCGGCGCCGGCGCCGGCGAGGATCGTGCCGGGATTGTTGAAGTTCGACTGGCCCTGCTCCTTCGAGGAGCGGAGCGAGTTCAAGATGCCGTTGCGCCCGTTGATCGCCACCGCCCGGCCGCCGCCGGCGAAGGGAATGGACTGGCGGATCCAATAGGAGGTGTCGGCGCCGGCGAAGATCGGATTCTCGACGATCGCGTCGAAACCGGTCTCGCGATCGTCATAGGGATGGCCGTCGCCGCTCGCATAGAGGAAGGAGCCGCGCAGGCGGATCCAATTGACGTCGTAGCTCGGCTCGGCGGCGAAGAAGAAGCTTCTGATGCTCGCCTTGCGGCCGGTGAAGATGCTGTTCCGGTCCCAGCCGAAGGCGCCGTAAGCGGAGGCGGAGAGGTTGATCCGGCCGATATGGCCGTCCGCATTATAGCCGACATAGACGACGTCGTAATCGCGGCCGCGCAGATTGCCGATCAACGCCGGCCGCACCGGAAAGCCGTTCTTGTCGACCTCGATCCGGCCGCTCTCGCGATTGGCGTTCCAGGTCAGGCTCGCCTGGCTGGTGAGGCCGACGAAGGGGAAATCCTGCCGGTAGAGATTGGCATGCAGCACCCAGTCGCGGCGGGGCGACTGGGTGACGTCGTTGAGGCCGCTATTGGTGTCCTTCTCCAGCCGCCAGATCGCCATCAGATTATACTGGAAGCGGTTGCCGTCGCGATTGCCGAACAGGCGCAGGCCGAGCTGCTGATCGTTGAACAGGAAGCCGCGGAAATCGAGCTGGAAGGGCTGGACGCCGGCGCGGACGGAATCGAAATCGTAGCGGGCGGAGACGTCGCGCAGATGATAGTCGACGAAGGCTTCCTGCACCCCGACGAAATGGTCGAAGCGATGGGAGGGGTTCGACGGCTTCACCGACAGGATGCGCCGCTCCGACACGTCGACATAGTTGAAGTTGAAGGCGAGGGTCAGCCGGTACTCGATGTGCGGCGGCATGAAGGCGGTCGAACCCTTGATCAGCGAGATGCCGGTGATGAAGGTCTGCGAGAGGACGAGGCTGTCGTTGCGGCCGAACGTGTCGATGCTGCCCGGCCGCTCGGTGGTCTGGACGCCGACCGGGATCGGGAAGGTGCGCGGCTCGACCACGGTGTCGGAGACCGCGCTGACATTGACGAACCAGTCATGGCCTTCGAGGCCGAGAAAGGCCGGCGTGCGGCATTTCGGAAGGTTCGCCGCCGCCCGCCTTTCCTGCTCCTCCGCCGTCGGCAGGCAGATCGGCCGGTCGCCCTTATAGGTGTTCTGGTGATAGGGATCGAACCAATGCTCCTTCACCAGGCCCAGCGTCTGGATCAGCCGCCAGCGATCGGGGATCGGGATCTGGTCGGTGGGAAAGGCCTCGGGCGGCGGCGCCCGCACCGCGCCCGGATTGTCCTGGCTGACCGGCGGCTCGAGCTCGTGCTGCGGCACGCCGGGGCGCCGTCGGCCGGGGAGGACGGCATCCTCGGCATTGGTGCCGGGCTGTGGTGGCGGTGGAGTAGCTACCGTATCTTGCGAAACCAGCATCACGCCCCCTCTCCCTAGGGGGGAGAGGGTTGGGGTGAGGGGGCTCGGCGTCTGCGAATATTCTCGAGCGCCCGACACCCTCACCCATGAACCGGCACTAAGGCTCATCCCGGGGGGATGAGCCAGGCGGTTCATCTCTCCCTCGAGGGAGAGGGAGACAAGCGGCGTCGAAACCGACGCCAGCAAAGCCGCGAAAGGCGCACCGAGCATCATCGTCCCTGACAGACATTCTGCTCGCTGGAGCCGATGAAGGGTGCGAACGGGCAGTTGACGTAGCGCAGCCTGACGCCGGCGCCGACCGGCACGACGATCTGGTCGGCGCGGATCGCCGGATCGGCATTGGCGATCGAACCCGTCCGCACCCCGGCATTGTAGAGGCCGAGGAAGCTGATCATGTCGTCCTGGTCGATGCCGTCGCCCGACACGCCGATGCCGCCGACCAGGGTCGCGCCGCGGTAGATCGGCACCGATCCGGGGAAGATCTGCATGCCGTTGGCGAGCCTTTTCGGATGGGGGATGCGGGTGCAGGACGCCGGCACGTCGGCGGGAGCGCCGAGGACGAAGCCGATATGGGCCTTCACGTCGGCCTGGACCAAAGCCGATTGCAGGCCGGTGGAGAAGGGATTGAACTCGTCGATCGGCCGCGAGAAGGGCCCCGGCGGCCGGCCGACCTCGCCGTCGGGGAAATAGGGCCGCGACAAATTGCCGCCGGCGCGGTCGGAGAATGCGGTGCGGCCGGTCAGCGCGGCCGGATCGCCGAGAAAGGCGCGGACCGCGGCGACGAAGCCGGCGACGTCCGGATCGGGATCGGCCTGCAGCTCGGCGGCGGCGGTCGGGCTCGAGGTGAAGGCGGCGGTCCGCGCCTTTTGCAGCGAGACGTCGATGCCGAAGATCGGCGCGTCGGGCGCGCGGACGATGCCGAGCACCTCGCCATTGGT
>JAXDOV010000200.1:0-3710 GCA_034668705.1 Sphingomonadales bacterium | reverse complement strand
ACGCAGTGAAGCCGTTCGGCCTCGGCAACAAGGAGGCCCTGCGCTGCAAGAACATGTGGACTTTGGGCCTGGCGCTGTGGATGTTCGACCGCGACCGCGCGCCGATCGAGGCCTGGCTGAAGGCGAAGTTCGCCAAGGCGCCCGAGCTGGCCGAAGCCAACATCGCCGCGCTCAACGCCGGCCATGCCTATGGCGAGACGGCGGAGATCGGCGGCCAGATCCCGCAGCACCATCTCGATCCGGCGCCGGCCGAGCCCGGCCTCTACCGCACCGTCACCGGCGCCGAGGCGATCTCGCTCGGCCTCGTCGCCGGCGCCCATCTCGCTGGCCTCAAGATGTTCTTCGGCGGCTATCCGATCACGCCGGCCTCGGCGATCCTCCATCATCTCTCGCGCCTCAAGGAATATGGCGTCACCACCTTCCAGGCGGAGGACGAGATCGCCGCGATCGGCTCGGCGATCGGCGCGAGCTATGCCGGCAGCCTCGGCGTCACTTCCTCCTCCGGTCCCGGCATCGCGCTCAAGACCGAAGCGATCGGCCTTGCGATCATGGCCGAGCTGCCGCTGATCGTGGTCAACTCTCAGCGCGGCGGCCCGTCGACCGGCCTTCCCACCAAGACCGAGCAGTCGGACCTCTACCAGGCGGTCTATGGCCGCAACGCCGACGCGCCGATGCCGGTGATCGCCGCCCGTTCGCCGGCCGACGCCTTCGACTGCGCGATCGAGGCCTGCCGGATCGCGACGCAATACATGACGCCGGTGATGCTGCTCACCGACGGCTATATCGCCAATGCCGCCGAGCCCTGGAAAGTGCCCGACATGGGCGGCTATGCGCCGTTCCCGGTCCACTTCCACGAGGAGCCGCCGGCGGAAGGCGAGGCGGTCAATCCCTATGCCCGCGACGGCAAGCTCGCCCGGGTCTGGATCCGGCCCGGCACCCCCGGCCTCACCCACCGCATCGGCGGCATCGAGAAGAATACGGCGACTGGCCACATCGATTATTCGCCGGACAACCACCAGGCGATGACCGACCTGCGCGCCGCCAAGGTGGAGGGAATCGCCGGGAGCATCGCCGACCAGGCGGTCTGCCTCGGCGCGGCGGGCGGGCGGCTGGCGGTGGTCGGCTGGGGCTCGACCTACGGCCCGATCCACCAGGCGGTGCGCCGGGCGCGGGCGCGGGGGCTCGACGTCGCCCATATCCACCTCCGCCACATCTGGCCGCTGCCGCGCAATCTGGGCGATTTGCTGCGCTCCTATGAGCGGATCATCGTGCCCGAGATGAACAAGGGCCAGCTCAAGACCCTGCTGCGCGACCAGTTCCTGGTCGACGCGCGGCCGGTGAACAAGGTCTCCGGCCAACCCTTCAAGATCGCCGAGATCGAAGCGGCGATCGAGGAGGCCTTGAAATAAATCACCCTCTCCCGCTGCGGGAGAGGGAGGGGTGAGGGGCCGAGCGTGAGCGAGGCTGCTGACTCCGGAAGAGAGAAGAAGTGAAGAAGACCCTCACCCTGCCATGGGCTGCCACTAAGGTTGCCTCCGGGGGAGGCAACCAGGCAGCCCATCCCGCAAGCGGGAGAGGGGGAGATGCAAAATGAATGAGATGACCAAGCTCACGGCCAAGGATTTCGCCACCGACCAGGAGGTGCGCTGGTGCCCCGGCTGCGGCGATTATGCGGTGCTGAAGGCGGTGCAGCGGACCATGCCCGAGCTGGGCGTGCGGCCGGAAAATGTCGTCTTCGTCTCCGGCATCGGCTGCTCGTCGCGTTTCCCTTATTATATGGAGACCTACGGCTTCCACACCATCCACGGCCGCGCGCCGACCTTCGCCACCGGCATCAAGCTCGCCAATCCCGAGCTCGACGTCTGGATCATCACCGGCGACGGCGACGCTCTGTCGATCGGCGGCAATCACAGCATGCACGTGCTGCGCCGCAATCTCGACTGCCAGATCCTGCTGTTCAACAACGAGATATACGGCCTCACCAAGGGCCAATACTCGCCGACCAGCCGGGTCGGCACCCGCTCGCCCTCGACCCCGTTCGGCTCGGTCGACCGGCCGGCCAGCCCCTGCGCCTTCGCTTTGGGCTCCGGCGCGCGCTTCGTCGCCCGCGGCATCGACGTGCACAAGAATCTGCCCGACGTGCTCAAGGCCGCCCACGGCCATCGCGGCGCCTCGTTCGTCGAAATCTACCAGAATTGCATCGTCTACAATGACGACGTCTTCGCCCCCTTCACCGCCAAGGAGAATGCCGGCAACCAGCTCTGGCTTCAGGCCGGCGCGCCGATGCTGTTCGCCAACGGCAGCAAGGGCATCGCCCTCGACCGCGACGCTTTGATGCTGCGGGTGGTCGAGGTCGCGGATGGCGACTGGCAGGCCGCCGGCGTGCTGGTCCACGAGCCGAGGAACCGGGCCGTCGCCCATATGCTGATCGAGATGCCGTTCGGCACCTATCCGACCGCGCTCGGCGTCATCTACGAGGATCCGGCGCCGACCTTCGAGAGCGTCGTCGTCCGCCAGAACGAGGAAGCGGCCGCCGGCAAGAAGGCCGACCTCCAGGCCCTGGTCTCAAAGGGCCAGAGCTGGATGGTGACCGCGGAGCCGCGCGCGATTTGACTAAGGCTCCTCTCCCCTTGCGGGAGAGGGACGGCGCGAAGCGCCCGGGTGAGGGAATGAAGGTGGTGTGCCCTCACCCTCCCACCGCCTGGCGGCGGCGGGCCCCGCCCTCTCCCGAAATGGGAGAGGGGAAATTCCGTAGGCGCCCCTATTCCCCTTTCTTCGCGGCCGCCTTGCGGTCGTTGCTGCGCGCCAGCAGATAGAGGAACGGCGACAGGCCCAGGATCACACCCATCGCGGCGCCCATGGTGCGGCCGATCACGCGCGGCGCATCGGGGCTCGCGCCGGCCGACGTTGCTGCCAGATGCGCGAGGTACAGCCAGAGGCCGGCGAGGAAGAGCTCGATCAGCGCCAGCGCGATGATCGTTCGAGTGGTTCTGGACATGTCGGTTTCCCCCCTTCCGGGCAGGGAGAATAGCAAAGCCGCCGCGGAGCGTCGATCCGGCCGTTCCCGCCCTTGCCTCGCTTGTGCAAAGGCGCCACCTAGCGCGCCATGAACCAGCAGCCGCGCGGCCGCCACCTCGTCTCCGCCGATCGCGGCTTCGCCACCGGCGGCGGCTTCGTGGCGCGGCTTTTCGCGGGCGGCTTCCACGCCTTGCTCGACCGGATCGACGGGGGCATCACGGAGGGACGGATGGAGGCGATCCTGCCGGACGGCAGCGTCCGCGCCTTCGGCGGGGAGAGGCCGGGACCGCAGGCGATGGTCCGCATCAACAATTGGACCGCTTTGGTCCGCCTCGTCACCTCAGGCTCCGTCGGCTGGTACAAGGCCTGGGAGCGCGGCGAGTGGACCAGCCCCGATCCGGTGCCGATCTTCGAGCTGTTCTCGCGCAACGCCGGCAATCTCGGCAATACCGGCCGCGCCAAGGGCCTGTTCCGGCTGGTCAACCGGCTCGCCCACCGCGTCCGCGACAACGACAAGGCCGGGTCGCGCCGCAACATCTCCTACCATTACGATCTCGGCAACGACTTCTACGCCGCCTGGCTCGACCCCTCGATGACCTATTCGAGCGCGATCTTCGCCGAGCCGATCGCGGAGGCGGAGCCGCTCGAGGCGGCGCAGCTCCGCAAGACCCGGCTGCTCCTCGACCGGCTCG
>JAXDOV010000199.1:0-3652 GCA_034668705.1 Sphingomonadales bacterium | reverse complement strand
CGGATGCGGGAGATCTGTTATCTGCATCTGACCCGGATGGTGCGGCTGCTCCTCGACCGCAAGGACCGGATGAGCATGGCGGTCGGCCTGGAGGTACGGGTGCCGTTCTGCGACCACCGGCTCGTCGAGTACGTCTTCAACACCCCCTGGTCGTACAAGACCTATGACGGGCGGGAGAAGAGCCTGCTGCGCGGGGCGGTCGCCGACGTGCTGCCCGACTCCGTGCTGGAGCGGCGCAAGAGCCCCTACCCGGCCACCCAGAACCCCGGCTACGAGCGGGCCATCCGGGCCCGGTTCGAGGAGGTCCTCGCCGATCCGTCCGCACCGATCCGGCACTACCTCGACGTCGGCGCCGTGCGCACGGCGCTGAGCCGCCCGATCGGCCACGTCAGCCTGCAGCGAGACCGGGTTCAGCTCGAGCGGATCCTGGCACTCAGCGACTGGCTGACCACCTACCAGCCGGAACGCGTCTGAACCTCTGGCGCCGTCGAAGGGTCCGGCGGCACGAACCAGGGGCCGCCGATCCGCGCGGCGCCCCAGGTCGACGCCTCGCCGCCGGGTACGTCAGGCACCGGCGCTCCGTCACGAGTGGCCGAGGAGCAGAACGAGAGCGTCCTTGAACCGCTGGGCCTCGGGCTCGCCGAGCGGGGCGAGGAACCGCCGCTCCACCTCGTCGGTGACCTGCATGGCCTTGCGGAGGGTCTCGCGGCCCGCCGGGGTCGGCTCCACGATGTTCCTGCGCCGGTCCCGGGGATCCAGGCGGCGTGCCACCAGGCCCTTGTCCTCCAGACCGTCGATCATCGCGACCATCGTGGTGCGGTCGATGGCGAGCCGCCGGGCGGCCTGCTGCTGTGACAGCGGCTCGCCGTCGGCGAGCACGACGAGCACCCCGAGCTCCCGGCCGTCGATCCGAAGCGGCGCGAGTGCGGGGCCGGAGATCTCCGCCAACCGCAACTGCGCGTGCTTGAGGGCATACCCGAGCCGCCGGGCAAGGGACGCGGGCGGGCGATCCTCGGGTTGCGCATCGGCTCGGCTCGGCATGCAAAGATGCTATCGCCACGCTGACCGTCAGCTGTCCTGATTATCCAGTGGGCGGTGCTCCGGCCCGCCCTGTCCGGGCTCAGCCGTATTCGGCCAGGCGCGGGCGGACCGCGCCCAGGATCAGGCCGGCGATCACGAACACGCCCAGTGGCGGAATGAGGGTCCAGCCGCGTCATTCTCGCTCCCCGTCGTGGATCGCGCGGTCGAAGGCGGTCTGGTTGATGGCGATGAGCGAGCGCAGGGACTCGTCGTACCGCGCGAAGTCGTAATTGGAGTCACCCGGCGCGAGACCGGTGTTGAAGGCGACGGCGGCGCGGGGCTTGGCGAGCCTTCGCCAGGAGGCGCGGGTGCCGGTCGTCGATCTGGTAGGCCTGGTAGCGGGCCAGGGACTGGAAGGCGGCCTCCCGTTCGCCGGGGAAGGTCAGCTTGTCGGGATGGCTCACACTTGTTCGGGCTGGTCAAGTCCGAACTGCCTTAGGCAAGGCTCCAGGTCATCGATGGTGACCTTCGGGCGGTCGCTGATGCCACTCCCACTCGAAGGGCGCATAGGCCGCCAGATCCGGTGAGTGGCCAGCGCACTAATGGCCCGGCGGCCCGGAGGTTTCGCCGGGTCGCGTCAATTGGTCCATCGACACGGCCTCCAATCCAAGTAACCCTTTCGAATTCATCAACAAGGCGATCACGTCGGTCGACGCCCCTGACAGTTAGACCGTGGTGGTGCACACCAAGCAGCCGTGGTTCCCGCTCCCCGCTGACCTGTCATTGTTCGCCAACGCCTGAGGACGAGGAGTAGCCACTTGCGCACTATCTGATGTTGGTCGATTCAAAAGTCTTCGGTCGCCCCATGTCGGGCCGCGTGATCAGAACGGCCAGGCGGCGCGCAGCTCCGCGACGCTGCGGTCGAGCGCCGTCCGTTGCGAGGGTGCGCGACCGAGCGCGAGCGCGTACGCGCGCAGCTGGCAGGGCAGGATGCGAAATGACGCCAGGAGCTCGAGCGCGATGAACGCCGTCGTCGCGAGCGCCGCGGCGGCGAGCTTGCGGCCGGGCGAGGCCTCAGGCCACCACACGCCGAGCGAGAGGAAGTCGCGCTGCGCGCTCAGCGGCGGCGGCACCGGCTCGAACGCGTGTGACCAGGTCTGGAGCGCGCCGGCGAGCAGCATCCCGCCGACGGACAGGGCGAGCGCGTGCGGAATGCCGGCGGCGGCCAAGAGCGTCGCCGCGAGCGTCATCATCGCCACCACCGCGGTGGCCAGCGCGCCGATGCGGCGGCCGTGCAGGTATCCGTTTGCGCCGAGCAGCGCGGCGAGCGGCAGCGCCAGCGACAGGTGCGGCGCATCGAGCGGCGACGGGAGCCTGACCTGTGCTAGCGCCGCCAGCGCCGACAAGCACACGATCGGCGTGCACACTGCGTGTGCGACGCGGCTGATCCGGTGGGTGTGGAACAGCTCGTAAAGCGTCATCTGCAAATCGGCATCGAACACCGCGTAGTGCGCCTGCGGGACGATCGTGAGGTAGCGGACAAGGGCGTGCGCGCGGCTCTCGGACGGACGTTGGCCCGGCATGTCGCTGCTCCTAGGACGTCGACGAGTCCTAGGACGTCGACGGGAAACCTACCATGCCCTGGCCCTCCGCCGACGCGAGCAGCCACAGCAGGCTGCTACCCCTCGCCGGGATTTTGCGCAATGCTCGCACGATGCCCGCCGACGCGACTGCCTCACTTCCGCCGCGCACCGTCCGAGCGGGCCTTCCGGGCCCCTGGCGGATCGTGTTCGCCGTCGAGATCCCGATCTGCCTGGGCACCTGCCTGCTGTGGCTGCTCGCGCCGGCGCAATACCTCGGCGGATTCCTGGGCAAGCGGCCGCACGACGTCGCCGACTACCTGCTCTTGCAGCAGTCGACTGCGGTGGTGTTCTCGATGTTCGTCTATTTCTACGGGCGCGTCCTCGTCAGCCGCCGCGTCGACTTGCGGACCTTCCGCTACCTTCAGCAGGCCATGGCGCTCGGGGACGTGATCGTGCTCGGCGCGACCTGGGCGGCGCACGCGTACCTGACGCCGCGGCCGGACCTGCTGTTCGCGCAAACGGCGATGGCCGCCCTGTGGCTCGGCATCCGCGTCCTGTTCCTCATCCAGGTGCCCGCCCCCGTCGAGGATCCGGCGTGACGGCGCCGCTGCGCCAGTGGCGTCCACTACTGCCCGGCGAGTGACCCGAGGTCGCATCCGAACCGGTCAGCCGGTCGCTTTTTCTCATCCGCGTCGGCCTGGGCCATCCAGTTCCACAAGCATGAATCGCTGGATGCCCAGGCTCCTGACGATATGAGAGACCGATCTGCCGGCGCGTTGCCGGAACTGCTGAGGATGAGGTGCGAGCACGCAGCACACACTCCCCGATGACCATCCGATGATCATGCGGTCATTCAGGTGAGGAGTCCGCGCTACCGGGAAGCTCAGTCGCCCCAGTCGCCCCAGTCGCCGCCCCAGTCGCCGCCCCAGCCGCCGCCCCAGTCGTCGCAGTCGCCCCAGTCGCCGCCACATCTGTGGCTGGTCGCCGCAACTGTCTGAGGTGCGGCGGTCCTGGTAGCGGCGCTGGCCTGGGTGGTAGCGGCGCTGGCC
>JAXDOV010000198.1:0-9195 GCA_034668705.1 Sphingomonadales bacterium | reverse complement strand
CCTTGAGCAGGACCTCGTCGGGATGGTCGCCGCCCAGCGCGCCGCCGATGCGGACGCGGTTCCAGCTGTCCGCCATGCCGAGGCAATTGCCGCCGAAGATGTCGATGCCGGCGCTCTGGCCGAGCGCGCGGATCTCGCGCGCATCGTGGACCGACACCTTCTCGGTGATGATGACGATCTTCTCGAGCTCGGGATTGACCCGGACCAGCTCGGCGACGCCGTCGCGCACGCCGGAGGGCGGCAGATAGACGATGCCGGTGTTGAAGCGGAGGCCGGCGTCGAGCCCCTCGCGCACGTTGTTGAACACCGGTATGTCGCCGGCGGGCGTCTTCAGCTTCTGGCCGCGCCGGCCGGGCGAGGTGCCGAAGACGACATTGCCGCCGGAAAAGGCATGGCAGACCGGCGTCACCTGCCGGGACTCGCCGCCCATGATGTTGAGCACGCAGACGCGGTCGCGCGGCGACGCCACCTCCTCCAGCGAGCGGACGTTGAGGTAATAGGGAAGATTGTCGATGCCGGCCTTGCTCATGCCGCCCCCGCCGGCGGCCGGAGGCCGAGGCTGGCGGCGATCTCGGCGCGGCCGCCGTCGCGCATCCAGCGGTCGACGTTGCGGGCATAGAGCACCGCTTCCGACATGGCGCTGTCGAAGCCGAACTGGCGGTAGGGGATGCCGAGGCTGTCGCAGGTGTCGGCGAGCGCGCCCATGCCGCGGACGAGGTTGGGCCCGCCGCGGGCGACGACGACGTAGAGCGGCGTCGCCCCATGGGCGCTGAAATGCTCGCGCAGCGCATCGCCCATCGCGCGGAAGGTCTCGTAAATGTCGGTGTTGTTCGACTTGCCGCCGACGATGAACAGGACGTTGGCCTGCTTCAGCCAGTGGCGGTAGCAGATCGCCGCCACCTCCTTCATCTTCTCATAGGGCGGGTTGCCGCCGAAATCGGAGGAGATGATGGCGGCATCGTCGAGCAATTGGGTGACCAGCGAATTGGCGCCGCCGCCGAAGGTGGGGGCGAGGATCGTGCCCTGGTCGTTGATGACGAAGACGTCCGACTGGCCCTGATGGGTGCGCAGCTGGTTGACCTCCCGCTCGAAATCGGAGGCGTCGGTCGCGAATACGTCGGCGGGGAGATCGAGCCGCTGCCAGCGCGGGTCGTCGCGGTCGAAGCCGCATTTGAAGTCGCAGGCGACCGGAGTGAGCCGCCCGTCCTTGCCCGGCCGCATCCGGATCGGGTTCAGCTCGAGCGCGGTCATGCCGTAATGATGGAGCAGCTCCCACAGCTTCGGCAGCTGCTGGACGAGCGGCGAGATGATCTCCCTGGGCGCGCCGATGTCCGACAAGGCATTGGCGACGACGAAGGCCTTGAGCCCGGTCAGCGCGTCGAACGGGATATTGGCGATCTCGCTGCGGTCGAGCTCCTCGATGTCGACGCCGCCTTTGTGGGTCAGGGTCATGGTCGGCGCCCGGAACAGGGTCGAATCGGAGATCGAGAAATAGACTTCGTGCGTCGCCGGCACGCCGGCTTCGAAGGTCACCCCATTCGCCTTGGCGCGCAGATCGCCGACCACATGCTCGGCGAAATAGAGCCGTTCCTTCTCCCGCAGCGCGGTGCGGAGGTCGGTGGCCCGGCCGATCAGCCCGGCCTTGCCCTTCTTGCCGATGCCGCCGCGGAAGACCGGCTTGACGAAGATCTGGCGGTGGCGGTCGATCAGGCCCTGAATCGCCTCCTCCGACGCGTCGGGCCCCAGGATTTCGGGCGTGGGGAAGCCGACATAGCCGAGCAGCTGCCGTCCGTGGAGCATTCCGGTGAGCTGCATCGTCTCCCCCATCGGAGCGCTGGACGCGTCGACATCCAGACACGGCAAGGCTCTCCTGTTCCGAATGCCCGACTCACCTGTCGCGAAACTGTCAGCCCCCTTTGCCGAAACCGGGGGGCAGGGCGATCGCGATGGCGGCTTCCTACAGGTTGCCGACAGTTTCGCCGCCTAGGCCCACCGCTTGGAGAGAGGAGCATAGAATGAGAAAAGCGATTTTCGGGCTCGCGATGGCGGCCCTGATGGCGGGCGCCGCGGCGCAGGCCGCCGACAAGAACTGGACGAAGCCCGATTACAAGATCTACGCCCAGACGCTGTCGGAGGCGACGATGAAGGCCCATCCGGACCTGCTCAGCGTCACCTTCCACGGCGTCCCGCCGGGCAAGACCGACGTCTATACGATGTTCGCCGGCTCCTATCTCGACCGGATCGGCAATCCCGACGACCCCGACGATATCGACGTCTCGAAAAAGGGCATCACCATCATCGATCCGCGCTGGCACCGGACCAACGACACGGTGGCCAAGTTCGTCCTGCTGATGCCGCTGCGCGACCGCCGCGGCGAGAATATCGGCCTCATCGTCTACGCCTTCAAAAAGGCCGCGCATCCGAAATGGGGCGAGCGTCAGTACACGCTCGCGGCGATGGACCTGCGGGACGCGCTCGAGGCGAAGATTCCGAGCTATGCGGCCTTGTACGAACGCGCGCGCTGATGCTCGAGCCGCGCATCGACCGCGCGGTCGGGAGCGGCATTTTCGGCACCGATGCCGCCGGCTATGACGGTGCCCGCCCGGGCTATCCGGAGGCGCTGTTCGACCGGCTCGATGCCTATGCGGGGGGTCTGAAGGGCGCCAAGCTGTTCGAGGTCGGGGCGGGAACGGGGATCGCCACCCGGGCGCTCGGCGCCCGGGGCCCGGCCCGGCTGACGATCGTCGAGCCCGATCCGGTCTTTGCGGAGCGGCTCGACGCGGCCGGCTTCGAGACGGTCAATGCGCCGTTCGAAACCGCCGCTTTGCCCGCCTCCGCCTATGACGTCGGCTTTGCCGCCTCCTCGATCCACTGGGTCGATCCGCTGGTCGCGCACCGGCGGGCGCACGGGCTGCTTCGGCCCGGCGGCACCTGGGCGATCTGCTGGAACGTCTATCGCGAGCGCGGGATCGGCGACGCCTTTGCCGACGCCCTGGTGCCGCGCCTCGCCGGCGTCGCCCTGCCGCCGTCGGAGGCCGCCGATCATCATTATGGCCTCGACCAGGACATGCATCGCGCCGCCCTCGCTTTGGCGGGCTTCGGCGAGATCGAGTTCCACTTGTGGCGCCGCGAGCGGATGCTTTCCGCGCAGGAGATGCGGGACCTGTATGCCACCTTCTCCTTCACCCGTTCGCTGCCCGACGCCGAGCGCGTCGCCGTCCTCGACATGATCGCATCGCTCGTCGACCGCGATTTCGGCGGCCATGCGCCGAACGTCCTCCTCACGCCGCTCTATCTCGCGCGCGCATTGGCGTAGGACGATGGAGGGGGATCTATGCAACTTTGCTCCTGCTCGCCGTGCGCGCCTCGCACGACCCCACCAGCGGTAGTTACACATCCCTCCTAATCGTCACCCCGACGACGGCCGGGCTCTCGGCGAGGCCGGCCGACGCGCCAAACCTAACGCGGTGCGACGTCGAACCACATCACCTTGCCCATCGCGCCGGTCTCGCCCGGAGAGGCGGCGACCCAGAGGCGGTGCTGGGCAGGATCGAGGATCGAGGTCTTCGCGCCGGGCAGGCTGCGCACCCGCGCCGCCTCGCGATAATGGTCCGCATCGTCCTGCTCGAACACCCCGATATAGCCCTCGCCGCCGGTGACGTAGATGCGCCGGTTGGCGGCGTCCCAGACGATCTGGTCGGTCCGCTCCGGCGCCTTGAACACGGCGACGGTCGCGCCGGTATCGGAGTTGAGCACGATCAGCTTGCCGGGCTTGCGCGTGATCACGAACAGGCGGTGGTTCTTCTCGTCGAAGGCGACGGGGGCGTTCTGCTCCGCCTCGTGGATCGGCCATTCGGCGATCACCTTGCCGGCCTTGCGGTCGACGACGGCCATCTTGTTCTTGTCGGTGACGTTGACGAACAGGCGCGGTCCCGCGCTCTCCAATGCCATCGCCTCGACATGGTTGGCGTCGAAATGGACGTTGGTGCCGGTCTTGCCGGTCGCCGGATCGACCTCGGTCAGATTGCTGTCGGCCTGCGGCACGTCCTTGCCGCCGCTGACGATCCACAAATGGCCGGTGGCCGGATCGACGCCGAACGAATCCGCGCCCTTGGCGAGAGCATAGCTGCGCTTGACCTTCAGCGTCGCCGCGTCGAGCACCGGCGACGGCTTCTCGCCATCGATCACGAGCAACTCGTTGCGCTCCGGCGAGAAGAACAGGCTGTGCGGAACGCCGAAGCCGGGCACCCGCTGGACGACGGCGCCGCTGGTCCGGTCGAGGACCTCGAGCTCGTGATTCTCCTCGCCGGCGAGGAAGACGCGATTGCCTTTCTCGTCGATCGCGAAATGATCGAAATCGCCTTTGTAGCCGGGCAGATCGGTGGTGCCGGCAAGCGTCAGCGGCGCCGCGGCGGCGGCCTTCTTCTCCGGCGCCGGCTTCGAGCAGCCGGCCAAAGCGAGGGCGATGGTCAGGGCGATGAGGGAGGTTCCACGGCTTTTCATTCTTCGGTCCTTCACTTTCCGGCCGGCGCGAACAGCGCCCTGCTGTTGGGGATTTCGCGCGCCAGCGCGTCGCGTATGGCGCGGCCGCGGGCGTGGAGGGCGTTCTTGTCGTCGCCCGGATGCAGCATGAAGACGAGGCCGAGCGCGCCGATGCGCTTGCCGCTCGGGTCGTTCAGCGGCAGCTCGGTCTCGAACCGGTCGCCCGAATCCGCCACTTCGAGATTGGTCGAGCCTTTCTCGATGACGCGCAGATCGTCCTCGTCGGCGGCCTTGCCGATGCGGCCGATATTGGAGCCGATGACGACGTTGACGTGGCTCGTCGGCGGCGTCGCGTGGATCATCATCACCAGCAGCTCGGGATGCCCGCGCACGAACCGGTCGACCAGCTTCTGACCGTAGGTCCGGCCGCGATAGGCGGCATCGTAAGGCCAGGGATCGGCCGCATTCTTGGCGGAGAGGGTCGAGCGCGACAGCGCCGCCGCCACCGCGGCGGCGGTCGCCGCATTGCGGCCGCCCGGCCTGCGGAAGGCGATGGCGATGGTGCCGAGCCTGTGGCCGGAATTGCTCATGAACGGCTGCCGCACGACCTGCAGCCGCCCTTCCGTCGCCACGCCCAGCCGCGCGTCGGAATGCGCGACCGGCTTCATTACCGAGGCGATGTCGGCGGTCGAGCCGAGCAGGATGGGAGCGTGGCCGGCTTCGGCCATGCCCTCGGCCCGGATCCAGGCGATTTCGGGGTGCCGCGCCTTGACCGCCTCCAGCTGGTGCTGGGTCCAGGTATGGCCGCCGACCACGGGCGGGATGACGTCGTCCGCCAGCGCGGGTCCTGCGCAGGCGATGGCGAGCAGGAAGGGGACCAGGTGTCGCATGGGACTTCTCCTATCGGCTTTGACCGGCCGGCGGGCCGGGCGGAATGACGCTTAGCGGCCCCAATGGGCGAAGGCGGCGAGGGCGAGGGTGACGGTGATCGCGCCGCCGATCCGCGTCGCCACCTGGGCGAAGGGCATCAGCTGCATCCGGTTGGCGGCGCCGAGGATGGCGACGTCGCCGGTGCCGCCCTGGCCGGAATGGCAGGCGTTCACGATCGCCGCCTCGATCGGGTAGAGCCTGACCCAGCGCGCGACGACGAAGCCCGTCGCCATCAGGGTGAGGACGGTCGTCACCACCGTGGCGATGGTCGGCCCGTTGAACGCCGACATCAATTTCTCCCACGGCGTCTTGGCGACGCCGATCGCGAACAGCAGGGGATAGGTCACGTTGACCGCGAAGAAGCGGTAATTGCTGTAGGCGCCGCCTTCCAGGCGCGGCGAGACGAAGCGGCCGAGCTTGATCAGCACCGCAAGCAGCAGCATCGTGATCGGACCCGGAAAGCTCGTATATTTCTGGACCAGGGCGCCGGCCGTGTAGAGCGTCATCGCCAGAATCACCGCCGCGCCGACGGTGGCGAGATCGGGGATCACCGGAACGTGCGGCTCCTCGTCGAGCGGGACGTCATGCTCGCCCGGCTGCAGCACCCCTTCGCCGGTCCATTCGGGGCGGCGCTTGCCGAGCATGTTGAGCCCGCCCGAGGCGAGCACGGCGGTGAGGCTGCCGAACATCACCGACGGCAGGATCTCGGCGAGGAGGTCGCCCTGGGCGCCGCCGCCGAGCGCGGCATAGCCGATCGACAGCGGGATCGCGCCTTCGCCGACGCCGCCGCCCATGATCGGGACGATGATCTTGAACAGGGCATGATGCCATTCAAGGCCGAGCAGGGTCGCGACGCCGAGCCCGGCCAGCGCGCCCAGCAACGAACCGGTGAGCAACGGCACGAAGATCTTGAGGAAGCCGCCGATCAGCATCCGCCGGTCCATGCCGAGAATCGAGCCGACGATGATCGAGCCGATGAACAAATAGAGGAAGTTGCTCTGTTCGGTGAAGTCGGTGATCGACTTCTTGAGCGGCGCCGGGATGATGTGGGCGTAGACCAGATAGGACGGCACGAAGGTGGCGAGGATGGCGGGCGCGCCGACCCGGCGCAGCCCCGGCAGCCATTTGCCGACCTGGGCGCAGGCGAAGCCGCCCGCGGCGAGGATCAGGATGTTGGTGGTCAGGTCGGCCGGAACCTCGCCCTTGCGCACGTAGAGCGCGACGATGACGAGGATGACGATGAACAAAGGAACCGGAACGATGCCGATCGACCATTCCATCGCCCGCCAGGATGCCCGCGCCGGCGCCGCGGCGGCGGGGTCGGCGGGCGCGGGCGCGCCGGCCGGACTCGCGTCGGTCCTTGAATCGCTCATTCTTCCTCTCCCCGCTTCGTTTTCTTTTTACCGCTCGCCGTAGGTGAGCAGGCTGAAGCTGTCGTCGAAATAGCTGTTCGGATAGAAGGCGCCGGCGCGCAGATTGCGCTCCTTGGCGGGGTCGACCATGCCCTGCGCCGTCATCGTGAAGATGCGCCGCGTCGCCGGATCGTAGGCGAGCGTCCGGGCGATCGGCCTCGTCGTGAAGGCGCTGGCGAATTTGTAGCTGTCGGGATCGAGCTGGTCGACGACGACGATGTTGCCGTCGATGCCGTTGGCGGTGAAGATGCGGTGGGTCGCGGGATCGTAGGCGACGCCGTCATTGCCGCGGCCGATCTCGACCGTGGCGACGACGCGGCCGTTGGTGGCGTCGACCACCGCCAGCACCGGCTTCTCGCTCTTGCAGCCGACGAACAGCCTTTTGTTGGCGGTGTCGATGGCGAGGCCGGTCGGAAGCGTGCAGCCGGGCAGATCGTATTCGGCGATCACCTTATGGGTGCGATTGTCGACATGGGCGATCCGAGTAATGTCGCGCTCGTTGACCCAGAGCGTGCCGTCGCCGGCCATGGCGACGCCTTCGAGCTCTTCGGCCGCCATCGGCAGGCGGGCGGAGACGGCGTTGGTCTTCGGATCGAGGAAGATCAGCTCCTTCGTATCGCCGAAGGTGAAGACCAGCTGCCGGGTCGCCGGATCGAAGAAGACGGCGTCGGCGGCCTCGCCGAGATGGACTCGGGCCAGGGTCCGCAGCGTCGACAGCTGGAACACGGTCGTCGAGCCGTCGCCGTTCGCGGTATAGCCCCGGTCGAGCTCGGGGACCGGCAGCGCGACGTTCGCGCCGACCGAATTGGCGATCGTCGTCACCACCTTGTTGGTGCGGGAGTCGACGACGGTGACGCCGGCCTTCCGCCGGCCCAGGAAGAGATAGCCGCGCTTCGCCTCATAGGTGACATAGTCCCAGCCGGGCGCCTTGCCCGGCAGCGCCAGCTCGGATGAAAGCCGATAGACCGGCGCGGCGGCGGCCGGGGGCGCGGCCGGCGACGCCGCCGGCAATTGGGCGGCGGCAAAGGCGATGGCGGCGGCAAGAACGTAACGCATGGAAATCCTCTCCCTCTTTGCCCCTTCATCGCCGCCCTACCTGAAAGCAGCCTGATAGCGCGGCGATTGACGCGCCGGGTCATCGGCGCGATGATCGGACGAGCTTCGCGCAGCCGGGGCGAGGATGAGGAAGCGATGAAGGTTCTCGTCGTCGAAGACGAGGAGCGGCTCGGCCGCTCGCTCAAGACCAACCTGCTGGAGCATGCGCATATCGTGCATTGGGTGCGCACGTGCGAGGCGGCGAACGACGCCATCTCCGAGACCGGCTACGACATCGTCATCCTCGACCTCGGCCTGCCCGACGGCGACGGGCTCGACCTGATTCGCGACTGGCGGGAGGCCGGCTTCACCGAGCCGGTGCTGATCCTGTCCGCGCGCGACAGCCGCAAGGACCGCGTCGCCGGCCTCGATCTCGGCGCCGACGATTATCTGCCCAAGCCGTTCGGCATCGACGAGTTGCTGGCGCGCATGCGGGCGCTGGTGCGCCGGCAGGCGGTGCGCAAGCAGACCCAATATGAGCATAACGGGATCATGCTCGATCTGCTCGGCAACACGGTCAGGATCGACGGCCAGCCGGTCGATCTGACCGCGCGCGAATTCGCCCTGATGTCCTATTTCGTCCAGAATGCGGGGCGGGTGCTGCCGCGCTCGATGATCGCCGAGAAGATCTGGGAATCCCATTTCGACGTCGATGCCAATCTGCTCGACGTCTATATGAGCCGGCTGCGCGCCAAGATCGCCGCCCATGCGCCGCGGCCGGTGTTCAAGACGGTCCGCGGCATCGGCTATCAATTGCTGTGAGGAGCATCGGCGCCCGGCTTGCCGTCACCTATGCGATCGGCGCGACGCTCAGCTTCGCCGTGCTGAGCCTGGTCGGCGCGAGCCTGCTCCAGACCCGGCTGATCCGCAGCCTCGACGATCTCAACGCCGCCGAATTCCGCCAGCTCCGGGCCCATATCGGCAGCGACTACGCCTCGGTCGATCCGCACGTGCTCGAGGCCCGCCTCGCCAGCGTCAACCAATATCAGTCGATCCTGTTCTACGTCAGCATCGACGCGCCGCAGCGCAACGAGTCGATCTTCAGGTCGTCCAATCTGAAGGGGAAGGCGATCCCCGACATCAAGGGCAAGAGATCGTTCAGCGTCGACGCGGCGGGCATCGGCCCGCTCCGCGTCAGCGAGTTCCTCTTGCCGCCCTACGACGTCACGGTCGCGACCTCGTCGCGCGGGGTCCATGACGGCATGCGCGCCTTCACCGCCATCGGCGCGGGGCTGGTGGTGGTGATGCTGATCCTCAGCATCTTCGTCGGGCGCGC
>JAXDOV010000197.1:0-2587 GCA_034668705.1 Sphingomonadales bacterium | reverse complement strand
ACCGCCGCATCGACGATCGCGGGATGGGCGGAGAGCACATTCTCGACCTCGGCCGGATAGACGTTCTCGCCTCCCGAAATGAACATCTCCTTGCGCCGCCCGGCGACATAGAAAAAGCCCTCGGCGTCGCGCCTGGCGAGGTCGCCGGAGATCAGCCAGCCGTCGGCGGTGAAGGCGGCGCGGGTCGCCTGCTCGTTGCGCCAATAGCCGGGCGTCACGCCGGGTCCGGCGAACTGGAGATCGCCGACCTCGCCGTCCGCCACCTCGCGCCCTTTGGCATCGACGATCCGGGCCAAGCAGAGCATTTGCGGCTTGCCGACCGACCCGATCCGGTCCCAGGCGTCGGCCGGGTCGACCAGGAAGGCGGTCGGGCCGGTCTCGGTCATGCCCATGCCGTTGCAGATGCGGATGCCGAGCCCGCGGCAGCGGGCGACGAGGATGTCGGAGAGCGGCGCTCCGCCGCAGCCCCAGTGGCGGACGCGGCCGAGCGGGGCGGCGGCGAAGCGGGGATGGTCGAGCAACGCCTGGTAGACGGTGGGGACGGCGAAGATCGTGTCGAGCCTTTCCGCCTCGAGCAGGGCGACGATCGCCTCGGCATCGAAGCCCGGGACGATCAGCACCGTGCCGCCGTGGAACAGGGTCGGCAGGGTGTGGAGGTTGATCCCGGCGGTGTGGAAGAGGGGGAGGAAGTTGAGCGTGGTATCGCTCGAGCGGAGGTCGATCGCCGTGCCGATGTTGAGCTGGTTCGCGACCGCCATCCGGTAGGTGTAGATGACGCCTTTCGGCCGCCCGGTCGTGCCGGAGGTGTAGAGCAGATACCAGATGCCGTCGGCCGGCCATTGCCGCCGCGGCGGCGCCGGCGCGGCGGCGGCGACCAGGGCCTCGTAATCCGCGTCGAGACCGATCCCGGCGGGGGGATCGGCCAGCGCGGCCGCCGTCGCGTCGTCCTCGCCGCCGTGGAAGAGCAAGAGGGGGCTGCTGTCGGCGAGGAGCCGGTCGAGCTCGGCCGGCGGCATCCGCCAGTTGAGCGCCACCAGGATGGCGCCGATCCTGGCCGCGGCGAACAGCAGCTCGAAAAAGGCGATGCGGTTGCGGCAGAGGACGGCGATCCGGTCGCCTTCCCCCACGCCCCGCGCCAGCATCAGCCCGGCGACGCGCGCGGCGCGGGCGTCGAGCTCGGCATAAGTGAGCGTGCGGCCGGTCGCATATTCCTCGAACGCGATCTTGCCGGGCGACAATTCGGCGCGCTTGGCGAGCAGGTCGGGGAGCGGGCCGATCACGTCTCGCGTTTCCTCAGGCCCTCGGAGACCAGGGCGATGGCGGCGTCGGCCACCTCGCCCGGCGACAGATCGCGGTTCCAGATGCCGTAGCGCATGCCGAGGAAGACGCTCATGCCGATCAGCGCCCAGGCGCGCGGCTCGTCCGGCCCGTCGGAAATCTCGCCGCGCTCGCGCGCGCCGGCGAGGTTGCGGCGATAGCCGTCGACGAAGGCCAGATAATGCTCTCGATAGACGTCATGGGCGACGAACTGCGCTTCCTCGACGATCCGGTAGAGCTCGGGATGCTGGCGGACGAAGGCGATGAACGCCTCGAGGCCGAGCCGCTCGGCGGCGAGCCGGTCGGGCGCGCCCTTCACCGCCTCGGCGACATGGGCGCGGGTGGCGCGGCTCATGTCGCGCACCAGGGCGCGGAACACTTCCTCCTTGCTCTCGAAATAGGTGTAGAAGGTGCCGAGCGCGACGCCGGCGCGCTGGGTGATGCCGGTGATCGCCGCCTCGTGAAAGCCGCGCTCGCCGAACTCGGCGGCGGCGGCTTCGAGCAGCCGGCGTTGGGTCTTGCGGCCGCGTTCCGTCCGCGGCTCCTTGTCGGCCGATACGACGGCGGCGCTCGAATAGATCATGGATCCTCCCCGCCCGCAAAACTGAACCTGTTTTCAGGTTCAGGCAAGGGCGGTAAGATCGCTGCGGCGCAGCCGGATCGGCAGGAGGAGGCGGACCTCCTCATCGCAAGCGGGAGCTGAGGTCAGATCTGATCGCTGCTCATGACGTCCGGAGCCCAGGGACCGCCCTGCTGTCCGCGATCCTGCTGCTCGAACTGGCGGGTCTGCTGCCGGGGACGGTCCTGCCGGTCCCACTGGTCGCCCTGCTGCCGCTCGCGGCCCTGAACGTCCCGCTCCGCCATCTCTTCGCTCCTCTCCCTGGCGCCGATTCGATCCGTTTCAACAACGTCTCACGGCCTTGCGCGTTCCTGCGCGCCGCCCCCGGCGAGCCGATCCGCACCGTTTTCCCGCCGGAATGAAAACCCGGCGCGCGCTTTTCGGAATCGACATCCAGACGCCAACCCGCCTAGGTCATGCGCATGACCTACTGCCTCGGCATGCTGCTCGACGCGGGCCTGATCATGATCGCCGACACCCGCACCAATGCCGGCGTCGACAATTTCTCCTCGTTCAAGAAGCTCCATGTTCTCGCCGACGATCCGGACCGGCAGATCTACGCCTGCACCGCCGGCAGCCTGTCGATGAGCCAGTCGGTGATCGGCGTGCTCCAGGAAGGGCTGCCGGCCGGCGAGGGAAGCGAGATGGCGC
>JAXDOV010000196.1:0-34917 GCA_034668705.1 Sphingomonadales bacterium | reverse complement strand
TCGGCGGCGTCGAGCGCGCGCGCCTCGGCGAGCGACAGGCTCACCGGCCGAACGCCCGCTCGATCGCCGCCGCCGCCGCGGCCCAGGCGGCGCTCTCCGGCGCGATCAGCTCGACATGGCCGGTCCGCTCGATCATCCGCACCTCGACCTTGTCGCCCGCCTTTCGTATCTGCGCCGCATAGGCCTCGGCATAGAAAGGAGGAATGATCCGGTCCTCGGCGCCGTTGACGAGCATTTGGCCGACGCCGAGCGGAGCGAGGCGCGGCACCGACGTGTCGGCGAAGCGGCCGCCGGTCAGCCTTTGCACCACCTCGGTGCCGCAGCCGCTGCCCGGCGGCCGCGCGGCTTCCTCGAGGTCGGGAAGACCGCCGAGGCTGAGGACGAAATGGATCGGCAGCGGGTCGGACATGTGGAGCGGGCTGGCCCTGGGCAGCCGCTTCCGTCCGGCCAGCCACAAGGCCAGATGCCCGCCGGCGGAATGGCCGACGGCGACGATGCGGCTGAGGTCGAGGCCGTGGCGGCCGGCATGGGGACGGAGCGCGTCGGCCGCCTGGGCGACGTCGCGGAAGGTGCCGGGATAGCCGCCGCCTTTGCGGTCGACGCCGCGATATTCCACGTTCCAGACGGCGATGCCGCGGCGGCGCAAATCGTCGGCGATCCAGTTCATGATCCGCCGGTCGGCGACGTCGCTCTGCCAGCAGCCGCCATGGACCATCAGCACGACGGGGCGGAGGGAAGGGGCGACCGGAAACCAGAGGTCGACCAGCTGATTGACCTCGGATCCGTAGCGGATCGTCGCGTCGGGCTCGGGCCGCGGCCGCTCGAGCAGATCGGGCCAGGCCAGCAGTCGGTCGGCGGGGCGGGAAGGCTCCATCGCAGCCGGCGATAGACCAGCCGCCGCGACGGGGCAAAAAGGATGTTGGGCGGGCGCCGGCGGAGGGGACTCTTCTCCGGCGCCCGCCCAACGGGCCGTCAGCGGAGCGTCAGGGTGATGGCTCCCCCGCCGGCGGCCCGAGCGGCGGCATGATTCTCGATCGCGCGCCGGATCTGGGGGGCGGCTGCGGCGATGGTGGCGTCGCGGCAGGTCAGGCCGTCGAGCCGCGCGGCCAAAGTTTCGATGCCGATGCCGACGCAAAGGCGGTCGGCGGCGCCGCGGACCCGGCTCTCCAGCCGTGCGACCCCCGCCTGGCTGCGAAGGTCGAGATCGGCATAGGTGACGCGCGCCGTCGGCGCTCCGGTGACGACGAGGTCGTGGCCGAAGGCGGGCGTGGTGGCGGCGATGGTGGCGCCGGTCACGGCCAGCGCCATGACGGTGGCGAGGGCGGCGAATTTCAGATCGGTGACGGTCATTTCATTTCTCCCTGGATTGAAGTGGCGAGCGCGTTCAGCGGGCGTTTCCGCGCCGCCACGGGGCATCGAACTGGATGGCGTTGAGCCGCTGCAAGCCGGTGTTGGCGGCGGCGAAGAGATCGGCCACGGACTTGGCAAAAGCATGGCCGTGCTCGGCCCAGAGACGGGCTTCCAAGAGATCGCGCATTTTATCACTTCTTGCTGGTGGACGGGCGGAAAGGCCGGTCTGCAGGCCCGGAAATAGGAGGGGAGAAGCCCCGGCGTCCAACCAAAGGCTTGCAGCAGGTGATAAGCTGGACTTATGGATGGACGATGCGCCGCTTGCCGCCTCTCGCCGCCGTCAAGGTCTTCGAAGCCGCCGCCCGGCACGAGAATTTCACCCTCGCCGCGGCCGAGCTCGGCATGACCCAGGCGGCGGTCAGCTATCAGATCCGGCTGCTCGAGGATCGTCTCGGATTGCCCTTGTTCCTGCGCTCGAAGCGGCGGGTGATCCTGACCGACGCGGGGCGGCGGGCGGCGGCGCCCGTTTCGGCCGCGCTCGACGGCATCTCGGAGGCGTTTTCAGGGCTGGTCGACGAGGATGAGGGCGTGCTGTCGATCAGCACCGCCCAAACCTTCGCCTCGACCTGGCTGGCGCCCAGGCTCGGCATTTTCCAGCTCCAGCGGCCGGAGCTCGCCGTGCGGGTCTCGACCGAAAATGCGATGGTCGACTTTGCCCGCGACGACGTCGACGTCGCCATCCGCATGGGGCAGGGGCCATGGCCCGGCCTTCGTCACCATTTCCTTTTCCACCTCCATTTCACCCCGCTCTGCACGCCGGAGTTCCGCGACCGCCACGCTTTGGAAAAGCCCGGGGACGTGCTGCGCGTGCCGCGGCTCAGCCCCGAGGACCGGTGGTGGAAATTGTGGCTGAGCGACGCCGGCCTCGCCGTGCCGGAAGGGCGGATGCCGGGCATCCTGCTCGATTCGCAGGTCACCGAGGTGCAGGCGGCCTTTGCCGGCCACGGCATCGCCCTGCTGACCCCGCTCTTCTGGCGGGCCGAGCTCGCGTCGGGGCGGCTGGTCCAGCCTTTCCCGCTCGTCACCTGCGACCCGCGCGCCCACTGGCTCGTCTACCCGGAGCATAAAAGGGGCCGGGCCAAGGTCCGCGCCTTTCGCGACTGGCTGCTGCGCGAGATCGCCGCCGAAGCGCCGAACGCGCCGCCGGAGGTGCTCAGCCCTCCTGAGTGGCTGGCTTCGGACGGAAGCGGCGGATCAGCCACCAGCTGAGCAGGCCGAGCAGGACCCAGGGCAGCAGGGTGATCGCCGCCAGCAGCATCCATTCCAGGGCGTCGACGAGATTGCCGAAGCCGTTGGTGAGCGCGCGGCGAACGCCCGGCGCCATGTCGCCCGATTGGTAGGAGAAGGTCATCGGCGTCTTGGCCAGCGATTCCTGCTTTTCAGACTTGCCGGCCTGGCTGGCGCGGATCGACTCGCGGATCTGCTGGGCCTCTGTCTGGAGCTGCGCCCGTTCGGCGGAGCCGAGGCCGGGACGGGCGAGCTGCGCTTCGATCTTCTTCAGCTCGTCGTTCTGCTGCGCCTCGTCGCGATTGGCGGTGGCGATTGCGCCGCCGGCATCCTCGCCATTGATCTCGGCTTCGGCGAGCAGGCCGTCGGCGCGGGTGACGATGTCGCTGCCCTGCTTGCCGAAATTGCGGGCGATCGCCGGGTCCAGCTTCAAGTCGAGCCGCGCCTCGACGTCGCTGTCGCTGGTCCGGCGGAACGACATGCCGGTGATCCGGCAACGCGCGAGGCCGAGCTTTTCGCAGGCCAAAGCATGCTCTTCCTGCACCCCGGCAATGCGGTCGGCGGAGAGGCGGAAGGCGTAATGATAGTTGAACGCGACTCCCGGCGCGGCGGTGGGGGTGATGCCGGGGACGACGTTGCGATCGGCGGCCGCTTCGCCGGCCGTGGAGCTCGCGTCCTGCCGCGCCCCGCTCTGCTGCTCGCCGCGACCGCAGCCTGCCAGGAGAACCAGTCCAATGAAGCCCAACGCCTTGCGCATGCCACATCTCCTCCAGCGATTTGTTGTTACTCTACCGAATAAGTAGAGAAACAGCAATAGCCGCTCGCATCGCCGGAATCGGGCTGCTATCCGCAGGCCATGGCCGACATTGTGAACGACATCGATCCGATCCAGGACACGCCTTTCGACGAGGCGCTGTCGCAGCGTTATCTCGTCTATGCGCTGTCGACGATCACCGCCCGCTCGCTGCCCGATCTGCGCGACGGGCTGAAGCCGGTCCACCGCCGCTTGCTCTGGGCGATGCGGCTGCTCCGTCTCGATCCCGCGACCGGCTACAAGAAATGCGCCCGCGTCGTCGGCGACGTCATCGGCAAATATCACCCCCATGGCGACCAGTCGGTCTACGACGCGATGGTCCGGCTCGCGCAGGATTTCTCGATGCGCTACCCGCTCGTCGACGGGCAGGGCAATTTCGGCAATGTCGACGGCGATAACGCCGCGGCGATGCGCTATACCGAGGCCCGGCTGACCGCCGCCGCCAACGAGCTGATGGCGGGGCTGGACGAAGGCACGGTCGACTTCCGCGCCACCTATAACGGCGAGGAAGAGGAGCCGGAGGTCTTCCCCGGCCTGTTCCCGAACCTGCTCGCCAACGGCGCCAGCGGCATCGCCGTCGGCATGGCGACCTCGATCCCGCCGCACAATCTCGCCGAGATCCTCGACGCGGCGATCCACCTGATCGACGATCCGCGCGCCGAGCCGTCGGCGCTGATGGACTTCGTCTCGGGCCCCGACCTCCCGACCGGCGGCGTCATCGTCGACAATGCCCGCGCCATCGCCGCCGCCTACGAGACCGGCCGCGGCGCCTTCCGGGTGCGGGCGCGCTGGACGATCGAGGATCAGGGGCGGGGCACCTGGGTGGCGGTGGTCGGCGAAATCCCGTTCCAGGTGCCGAAATCGAAGCTGATCGAGCAGATCGCCGCGCTCATCGCCGATAGGCGGCTGCCGATCCTCGCCGACATACGCGACGAATCGGATTCCGAGATCCGCATCGTGCTGGAGCCGCGCAGCCGCACCGTCGACGCCGCGACCCTGATGGAGAGCCTGTTCCGCCTCACCGATCTCGAGGTGCGGGTGCCGCTCAACATGAACGTGCTCGACGAGCATCACACGCCCAAGGTGATGGGGCTGAAGGAGGTGCTGTCCGGCTGGATCGCCCACCAGTTCACCGTGCTCGTCCGCCGTTCCCAGCACCGGATCACGAAGATCGACGACCGGCTGGAGCTGCTCGAAGGCTATCTGATCGCCTATCTGAACCTCGACCGGGTGATCCAAATCATCCGCGAGGAGGACGATCCCAAGGCGGTGATGATCGCCGAATTCGCCCTCGCCGATCGCCAGGCCGAAGCGATCCTCAACATGCGGCTGCGCTCGCTGCGCAAGCTCGAAGAGATGCAGATCCGCGGCGAGCGCGACAAGCTCACCAAGGAGCGCGAGGGGCTGGTCCGGCTCGTCGAATCGACGGCGCGGCAGCGCACCCGCCTCAAGAACGATCTGACCGCGCTGCGCGAGCGCTATGGGCCCGAGACCGAGCTCGGCCGGCGCCGGACCCTGATCGAGGAAGCGGCGCCGACCCGCGAGATCCCGCTCGAGGCGATGATCGAGCGCGAACCGATCACGGTGATCATGTCCCAGCGCGGCTGGATCCGGGCGATGAAGGGCCATGTCGACCTGTCCAACCCGGAGGCGATGAAGTTCAAGGAAGGCGACGGGCCGCGCTTCTTCTTCCATGCCCAGACCGTCGACAAGATCCTGCTCGCCGCCGCCAACGGCCGTTTCTACACCCTCGCGGCGGACCGGCTTCCCGGCGGCCGCGGCTTCGGCGAGCCGGTGCGGCTGATGGTCGACATCGAAGGGGAGGGGAATATCGCCGCCCTGCTCGCCGCCGCGCCCGGCGCGAAGCTGCTGCTGGCGAGCTCGGACGGACGCGGCTTCGTCACCTCGACCGAAGCGGTGATCGCCGAGACCCGCAAGGGCAAGCAGGTGGTGAACCTGCGGCCCGGCGCGATCCTGAAGGTGATCCGCCCGGTCGCGGCGGAGGACGATTATGTCGGCGTGATCGGCGACAATCGGAAGATGGTCGTCTATCCGCTCGCCGAGCTGCCGGAAATGGGGCGGGGGCAGGGGGTCCAGCTGCAGCGCTATCGCGACGGCGGCCTGTCCGACGCGATCAGCTTCCGTTTCGCCGAGGGCCTGAGCTGGGACATGGGCGGCGAGAGCGGCCGGCGCCGGACCGAAACCAACCTCAATCCATGGCGCACCGCGCGCGGCGCCGCCGGGCGGATGCCGCCGCTCGGCTTCCCGAGGAGCAATCACTTCTGACCGCGGCCGTCGGGCCTTGATGTCGTTCGGCTCAAACAGGAAATTAACCGTCTCGGCTTATGCCCGCGGCGATGGATGCCGCAGCGTCGCCCGCGCGCCGTAAAACCCTGGACCAAGCCCCGCCGGCACATGCCGCGCGGCGCGCTGCCGCGCTGACTCCGGCGGAGCGCGAATTCGCCCGCGCCCGCCAGGATTTCCTCGATGCGCTTCCGGTCGCGGCGAGCGTCGTCTCGCTCGGCGAGGATGGCGAGCCGTTCGTCGATCTGGCGAACGAGCGGTTCCGCGAGCTGGCCGGGCCTCACGGCATCGCCGACCGGGGCCACGGCGAGAAAATCCCCTTCCTCGCCGCCAGCGGGATCGTTCCCAGGATCCGTTCTTTCCTCGGCAGCGAAGGGAAGGTCTGCCAGTTCGACGCGACCGACGGCCTCCCCGTGGGCGGGCGCATCTTCGCCGTGCGGCTGGTGCGGTTCCATGCGGTGCCGGCGCTCGGACGGCGCATCCTCGTCACCCTGCTCGACAAGACCGCGCAGGTGGAGACCGAGAACAGCCTCCGCGCGGAGATGATGCGGGACAGCCTCACCGGCCTCCCCAACCGGACCGCGTTCAACGAGCAGGTCGAAGCGGTGCTCGAAGACGCCGCCTTCCAGCCGGGCAGCCATGCGGTGCTGGTGGTCGACATCACCCGCTTCAGCCGGGTCAACGAATGCGTCGGCGCGCTCGCCGGCGACGAGCTGCTCATCACCTTCGCCCGCCGCCTCGTCTCGGCGTTGCGGGGGAGCGACCTGCTCGCCCGGACCGGCGGCAACGAATTCGCCGTCCTGCTGCGGCTCGACCGGGGGCTCGAGGATGCGCAGCAGGCGGCCGAACGGATCCGGGCGGCGCTGTCGGAGCCGTTCCGCCTGTCCGAGCTGGAGATCAGGGTCGATTGCGCGGTCGGCTGCGCCCTGCTCAGCGGCGGCGAGATCCTGCCGGAGGAGGTGCTCCGCAACGCCCAGTTCGCGCTCAAGCGGGCGAAGAGCAATGGCGACGTCCAGATCTACGAGCCCAACCAGGCGCGCGCCGCCCGCCGGCGCTTCAGCATCGAGACGGAGCTGAGGCGGGCGGTCGAGGCCGGCGATCTGCGGCTGGCGCTGCAGCCGATCGTCGACCTGCGCAGCGGCGCCATACCCGGCTTCGAGGCGCTCGCCCGCTGGGACCACCGCACCCGCGGCCCGATCTCCCCGACCGAGTTCATCGCCGTCGCCGAGGAATCGGGGCTGATCGTCCCGCTCGGCCGCTGGGCGCTGGACGAGGCGCTGCGGATCCTGAGCGAATGGGACGCGGAGGCCGGACGCGCGCTCCCGGTCTCGGTCAGCGTCAACCTGTCGCCGATCCAGATCGCCCGCGACGACGTCGCGGAGGCGGTGTCCGCCTCGCTCGGCCGGTTCGGCATCGCCGGCGAGCGGCTGACGCTCGAGCTGACCGAGAGCGCGATCGTCCAGGATCCGCGGCGTGCCGCCGAGGTGCTCGGCGCCCTGAAGGCGCTCGACGTCCGCGTCGCGATGGACGATTTCGGCACCGGCTATACCTCGCTCGCCTATCTCCAGCGCCTGCCGATCGACGTCCTCAAGATCGACCAGAGCTTCGTCCGGGGCATGCTCGCCGACGGCGATTCGGTGGCGATCGTCCGTGCCATCCTCTCGCTCGCCAACGCGCTCGGCATGGAGACCACCGCCGAGGGCATCGACACGCCCGAGCTGTTGCCGGCGCTGCACGACCTCGGCTGCTCGCACGGCCAGGGCTTCCATTTCGCGCGGCCGATGGAGCCGAAGGCGGCGCTCGACTACTGGCTGTCGCGCAGCGCCTGACCGAGGCGGGTCTCCAGGATCGTCGCGAACGCATCCCCGTCCGGGAAGCCGGCCTCCAGCCAGTCGCGCTCGATCGCCTGCAGCGTCCGCGCGACGACCGGACCGGCTTCCAGGCCTCGCGCCAGCAGCATCCCGCCGGTGACCGGCAGCTTAGGCTTCTGCCAGCCGTCGAGCCGCCGCACCGCCGCCGCGGCCTGCGCCGCATCCAGCGCATCGTTCAGGAGCAGACGGTCGATCGCGCAGGGCAGGCCGATACGATAAGCGAGGGCGGCGGGGTCGGCGGGCGCCGGCTCCCGGCGCTGGGCGATGCAGATCAGCCGCTGCCGCGCCGCATTGGAGAGCCGCAGGCGCGCCGCGATCCCCGCGGCGGCCTCCGGGTCGGGCGGCAGCAGCGCACCGAGGCGCCGCAGCGGGTCGGGCGGCGTGGCCGCGGCCCGTTCCCGGGGCGGCAGCGCGGCAAGGCGCGCGGCGCCCGCCTCGTCGATCTCCGGAAGCACCGGCGCCAGGATCCCGTGCGCCAGCATCAGCGCGACGGTGGCGGCGGGATCGTCCATGGCGAGCAGCTTCAGCAGCTCGTCGGCGATCCGCTCCCGCGACAGCGCCATCAGGTCCATGGCGCGGGCGGCGCAGGCTTCGAGCCCCGCCGGATCGGGCGCGCCGCGGCCGAAGCGGGCATGGAAGCGGAAGAAGCGCAGGATGCGCAGATGGTCCTCGGCGATGCGACGGATCGGATCGCCGATGAAGCGGACGCGGCGCGCGGCGAGATCCACGAGCCCGTCGAAATAGTCGAAGATCTCGAGCGTCGCCGGATTTGCCGACAGAGCGTTGATCGTGAAGTCGCGCCGCGCCGCATCCTCGCACCAGTCGTCGGTATAGGCGATGGTCGCGCGGCGGCCGTCGGTGGCGACGTCGCGGCGCAGGGTGGTGATCTCGACCGTCGCGCCCTTGCCGATCAGGGCGGTGACGGTGCCATGGGCGAGGCCGGTCGGGATCGGCTTCAGCCCCGCCTTGCGGATCCGCGCCATCACCTCCTCGGGCGGCAGCCGCGTCGCGAGATCGACGTCGCTGACCGGCAGGCCGAGCAGGGTGTCGCGGACGCAGCCGCCGACGAAGCGCGTCTCCCCTTTCGCCGCATCGAGCGCGGCGAGCAGGCGGGACATGGCCGCCGCCTTCTGCCAGGGCGCCTCGGGCAGCCTCATGCGAGCTCCAGCCGGCGCGACAGGTTGACGATCATCGCCGCGGTCGCGCCCCAGATGCGCCGGCCTTCCCATTCGATCTCGTAATAAGTGCGGTTGCGGCCCTGCCATTCGACCGTCCGCACGATCTGCCGCCTCGGATCGAGCAGGAAATGGAGCGGCGCCTCGAACATGTCGGCGACCTCGCCGGGATGAGGCGAAAGCGGCAGATCGGGCGGGACGACGCCGACCACCGGGATGATCTCGAAGCCGGTGATGGTGCGGTAGCGGTCGGCGGTGCCGATCACTTCGACGCGGTCGCGCGGCAGGCCGATCTCCTCCTCCGCCTCGCGCAAAGCCGCGGCGATCGGCCCGTCGTCGTCGGGCTCGATCCGGCCGCCCGGAAAGCTGATCTGGCCCGGATGGCTGCGCATCGTCTTCGGCCGCTCGGTGAGGATCACCGTCGGCTCGCGGCGGTCGACGACCGGGACGAGGACGGCGGCCGGCATCGGGTCGGCGCCGCCTTCGTCGAGCACGTCGCCGGGAAGGATGATCGGCGAGCGGCGCCGGCCCCGCTCCAGCGCGTGGCGGAGGGTGTCGGCGAGGGTCATGCGTCCGGCTCCAGCGGGAAGAAGGCGCCGCCGCTCCACAGGCCCGCGGGCTTGTCGCCCTCGGCGAGCGCCAGCTCCGCCAGCTCGTAATAGACGCTTCGCGCCACCAGCGCCTCGAGCCCGCCGCGGACGCGGACATAAGGATGGGGACCGTCGTCGCCGGCCGCGAAGCGGAGCGGATGGTCCGGCCCGGCGACGATGATTTCGCCGGTGTTGAGGCGGAAGGCGAGGCGGCGCTCGCGGCCTTCGCCCTCGCTCTTCATCTCGACCGCGACGAAGGGCGCGTCATCGACGTCGATGTCGAGCTTCTCGGCCGGAGTCACCAGCACATAGGCGCCGTCGGGCTCGCGCCGCAGGATCGTCGAGAAAAGCCGGACCATGGCCGGCCGGCCGATCGGGCTCCCCTCGTGGAACCAGGTGCCGTCGCGGGCGATCCGCATTCCGCTCGCGCCGCAATGGTCGGGATGCCAGCTCTCGACCGGCGGCAGCCTTTTCTCTCCGGCGAGGCGCGCGATCTCGGTCAGCGAGAGGCCGGCAAGGTCCGGCGGAGGCGTCGGCGCGGGCATGGCAGGCAGTTAGGACCTGTTCCCGCTTACCGCAACGCGCGAGCGCGGGCGGCAAGGCTTGCCGCCCTTCGCGCCCCTGCCTATCCTTTCCTCATGGCGAGCGAATTCGAAGGGCCGCGCACGGCGATCGTCACCGGCGGCGCCCGCCGCATCGGCCGCGCGCTGTGCCGCGCTTTGGCGGAGGATGGCTGGCATCTGCTCATCCATTGCGGCCGCTCGGCGGCGGCGGCGGAAGCGCTCGCCGCCGAGCTCGGCAATGCGGCCTGCGTCGCCGCCGATCTCGCCGATCCCGGCGCCGCCGACGCGATCGTCGCGGCGCTGGACGGGCTGCCGCCGGCGAAGCTGCTGGTCAACAACGCCTCCCTTTTCGCCTATGACAGCGCCGACGATTTCGACGTCGCCGGCTGGGACGCGCATCTCGACGTCAATTTGCGGGCGCCGGCCCTGCTGTCGCGCGCCTTCGCCCGCCGGGCGGGGGAGGGGGGGCTGATCGTCAACCTGCTCGACGCCAAGCTCGCTTGCCCCAATCCGGACTTCTTCAGCTACACCTTGTCGAAGATCGGGCTGGCCGGGCTGACCGAATTGCTCGCCCGCGCCTGGGCGGCGCGGGGCATCAGGGTGTGCGGGATCGCGCCGTCGGTGACGCTCGTCTCGGGCCCGCAATCGCGCGACAATTTCGACTCGGTGCACGGGCTGAACGCGCTGGGCCGGGGAGTCGATGTCGGCGAGGTGGTCGGCGCCCTGCGCTTCATCGTTGCGACGCCGACGCTGACCGGGCAGACGATCGTCCTCGACGGCGGCCAGCGTTTCCTCGGCCTGCCGCGCGACGTGCAATTCCTGGAGCGCGACCATGTCTGAACGGGGGTCTGAACGGGAGCCTGAGCGGGAGCCTGAGCGGGTGAGGCTGGACGGACTGGTGCCCGATCGCCTGGCGCCGAAGACGCGCAAGGTGGTGCTCGAGGATTTCTGCCTTTCCGCCGATATCGGCTTCCACGAATTCGAGATCGGCGCCGCGCAGCGGCTGATGGTGACCGTCGAGGTCTGGCTCGACGAAGCCTCCTTCGCCGCCGAGGACGATGCCGGCCTGGCCTGGGATTACGACTTCCTGCGGACCGAGATCGGCACCCTGGTCGAGGGGCGGCGCTTCAACCTCCAGGAGATGCTGGCGCGCGAGATCTACGATCTCGTCGCGTCGCGCCGCGGCGTCGTCGGGCTGCGCGTCGCCACCCGCAAGCCGGACATCTATCCCGATTGCGCAGGCGTCGGCGTCGAGCTCGCGTCTTTCTAGAGCGTTTGCGAGGCAGGTGGAATCACCTGCCGGCCCGGCAAACGCGTCAACGAGAAGGCGGGAGCCGTTTCCACCAGGTGGAAACGGCTCTAGCCGCCCAGGCCGCCGAACCGCCTGCGTCCGCAGGGGCCGAGGCTGTCGAGGACGAGCCGGTAATCGGCCCGGATCGCGGCCGCTTCCTCGTCGCCGGCGCCTTCGGCGAGGCTTTGCGGCGGCAAAGCGGGGGGCAGGGCGCAGGCGAGGCGATACCAGAGCAGGGTGTCCCGGGCCGGCGGCGCCGCGGCCTCGTCGACGATCTCGCTGAGCGCCACCGACCAGTGCGGCGTCTCGCCCGGCCGGCGCAGTACGCTCAACGAGACCGGCCGCCCGTCCGCCGTGTGCAGGAAGATCTGCGTCTCGCTCTCGCCGGGAAGCGAGCCGCGGACGTGGAAGGCCTTGCCGATGCCGGTGATGCGCGGCGGCGGGGCGGCGGCCCCGGCCTCCCGCAGCACGGCGCGGAGGCGATCGGCCGCGGCCGGCGAATAAGGCACCTGGGCATCGGGCGCGACCAGCCGCAGCGCGCCCGGCTGGCCGGCGGCCGGGGCGGCGAAGATCAGGAATTCGGATCCCTTGGGCAGGCGGGGCGGCTTGCCGCCCGGGCCCGCGGCGAGGTCGACGACATAGCCGACCCGCGCGGGCAGCGCCTGCGGCGCCCGGATCAGCGACACCATGTCCGCCTCGACGTAGAAGCGGAAGAAGCCCGGCCGCACGCCCGCCGCCTGCTCCTTCCTGAGCAGGATCGCCTGCCTCGTGCGCACCTGCGCGGCGACCGGCGCGGCGAGCGCGAGATCGGCCGTGTCGGCATAGCCGAGGGCCGGCGCGGCGGCAGGCGATTCGCGCGGCGCCGGGGCGGCCGCCGCGAGCAGCATGGGAAGCGCGCCGGTCCAGAAACTTCGCATCATCGGATTCCATTTCACCAGAAAAATTAACTTCCCATTTCCCATAGGCTTAGCCTGCTGAACCGCAGATTTCAGCCACATTCGGCAATATGGGGAGATATCCACAGGAGGATTGCGTCGGTTAAGCCGACGCGATAGAGGAGCCCTCCTTGACGATGATACCTTGACACATCGATGGAGCCGGAACGGTTGTGCTGCGTTGTCGCTCAGCCAATCACGGCCAATGTGCGAGAGAGGGAGTGTGGCTGATTAATGGCATATGCTGATAAACCCCAGATGAGTAACAGCCGGATCGCGGCGATCGTGATCGTTGCGCTCATCCACGCTCTTCTCGGTTACGCATTTGTCACCGGCCTTGCCTATAATGTGGTCAAGAAGGTGGCAGCGGACCTGAAGACCTTCAACGTCGACGAGCCGCCGCCGCCGGACCAGAAACCGCCGCCGCCGCCGCCGCCGCAGCCCAACACGCCGCCGCCGCTGGTGGCGCCGCCGCCGATCGTGCGGACCAACACGATGCCGCCGCCGATGGCGACGGTGCAGAATGCGCCGCCGCCGGTCATCACCCCGACTGCGCCGCCTGCGCCTCCGGCCCCGCCGGCGCCGCCGCCGCCGCCCGTGCGGGTGGAGCCGGCCAAGGCCAAGGCCAACCTCGCCTCCTATGTGTCGGACGCGGACTATCCGGATTCGGCCATCCGCGCCGAGGAGCAGGGGACGACCGGCTTCCGGCTCGAAGTGGGTCCCGACGGCCGCGTCAGCGCCTGTTCGGTGACCAGCTCGAGCGGCTCGGCGGCGCTGGACAGCGCCACCTGCCGGATCATGAGGAGCCGCGCCCGGTTCACGCCGGCCCATGACAGCAGCGGCAAGCCCACGGCCGACGCCGTCAGCAGCCGGATCAGATGGGTCCTTCCGAAGGAATGACCGTTCGAAACACGCCGCCGATTTTGACTGAGAGCCACAATTTGACTGAGAGGAAGTTAAGCAGATGACCACCCCAGCAGCAGCGCCGCATGGCGGTAACCCCTACGGCATCATTCCGGCGCTCCAGCAGGGCGGCCTGATTGCCCAGGTGACGTTCGGCATTCTCGTGATCATGTCGGCGTCGTCATGGTACGTGCTGTTCGTCAAGCTCTTCGAGCAGCAGAAGATCATCCGCGAAGGCCGCCGCGCCCGCACCGCCTTCTGGCAGGCCGGGACCTTGCGCGACGGTGCGCAGAAGCTCGAGAAGAACGGCGCCTATCGGCAGATCGTCGACGACGGCATCATGGCCCTCGAGCAGCACGACAAGCTCACCGACCCGATCGACCAGCACGACTGGATGTTGAACTCGCTCGCCCGCACCCAGGGTGCGATCGCGTCGCGGCTCAGCAACGGCCTCGCTCTGCTCGCCACCGTCGGTTCGACCTCGCCGTTCGTCGGCCTGTTCGGCACCGTCGTCGGCATCTACCGCGCGCTGATCAAGATCGGCGCGGCGGGCCAGGCGTCGATCGACACGGTCGCGGGTCCGGTCGGCGAATCGCTGATCATGACCGCGCTCGGCCTGGCCGTCGCGGTGCCGGCGGTGCTCTCCTACAACTGGCTGATGCGCCGCAACAAGTCGATCATCGAGGAGCTCGCCCGCTTCGCCAACGACCTCCATGGCTACATGGTGTCGGGCGGCGCGGTGAAGCCGCAATACACGGCCCCGGCGGCGCGTGGCGCCAGCACCGGCGCGCGCCCGACGACGCCGAGCGGCACCACCGCCACCGGCAGCGCCATCGGCGCCACCAACCCGGGCCCGAAGAAGGTCTGAGACGATCGGCGGGGACGGGCGTTTTCCGTCCCCGCCGCCCGCTCCGCACGCGAACGTTAGGATAGGATTCGAAACATGGCCATGAGTGTCGGCCCGAGCGAAAGCGGCGAAGATTCCCCGATGTCCGACATCAACACGACGCCGCTCGTCGACGTCATGCTGGTGCTGCTCATCATCTTCCTCATCACCGTCCCGGTCGTGGTCCAGACGATCCCGATGACGCTGCCCAAGGTTCGCTACGAGGCGACGACGACCAAGCCGGAGAACGTCTCCCTCTCGGTTCGCGGCGGCCCGGGCGGGACCTGCGAAGTCTATTGGAGCCTGCAGCGCGTGTCCTCCCAGGAGCTGCTCGACCGCGCGGTCAAGAAGCTCACGGACGAGGTCAAGAAGCTCGGCGGCCCGCAGAACGTGACCGAGGAGAATATGCCCGAGGCGCATATCCGCGGCGACATCAACACGCCGTACAAGTGCATCGGCGGCGCGATCTTCGCGATGCAGCGCGCCGGCTTCGCGCGGGTCGGCTTTATTTCCGAGCCGCCGCCCGAAGGCGGCGAGCGGCTCTAACGGCTAGCGTTCAGGAGTAGACGAATATGGCAATGTCGATGGCGGCCGCCGAAGGCGAGCCCATGATGGACATCAACACCACGCCGCTGATCGACGTGATGCTGGTGCTTCTGATCATGTTCATCATCACCATCCCGATCCAGACCCACGCGGTGAAGCTGGATCTGCCGCAGAACAACAACAACGTGACGCCGCCGATCGACCCGGTGAAGAACAAGGTGGTGATCACCACCGCCGGCCAGGTGCTGTGGAACGGCGCCCCCGTCGACCTGATCACCCTGCGCCAGTATCTCGACCTCACCCAGCAGATGAACCCGATCCCCGAGCTTCATCTCCAGCCGGAGCCGATGGCCCGCTACGATCTGGTCGACCAGGTGCTGGCGGTGACCAAGCGCGCCCATGTCGAGAAGATGGGCTTCGTCGGCAACGAGGCCTATACCCAGTTCTGACGACGCAGATAGTCTCTCGGTTCACGGGCGGTCCTTCGGGGCCGCCCTTTTTTTTTGATCCTCCCCCGGATTTCCGGGGGAGGGGGACCGCACGAAGTGCGGTGGAGGGGCCTTCCTCCGTGCCGTCCAGCCACCGTATGGTGCGCCTGCTCATCCCCGAAAATCCGGGGCAGGATTTTCCTAGAATCGGCTTCGTTCAAGTTTGGTCGCTGCCTCTGCAAGCATGTTCCCCGGCGAAAGCCGGGGCCCAGTAGGGCAGCTGGACCCCGGCTTCCGCCGGGGAACAACCCCGCGGGCGATTCAGCCTGATCGTGTTCGAGACTAGGCCGCCAGCCCCTCGAACTGCAGCCGCGCCAGCCGGGCATAAAGGCCGCTCTGGGCGTTGAGGCTGTCGTGATTGCCCTCCTCGACGATCCGGCCCTGCTCCATGACGATGATCCGGTCGGCGGCGCGCACGGTGGCGAGGCGGTGGGCGATGACGATCGTCGTCCGGTCCGCCATCAGCCGCTCGAGCGAGCTTTGCACCAGCCGCTCGGATTCGGCGTCGAGCGCCGAGGTCGCCTCGTCGAGCAGGAGGAGGGGGGCGTCGCGCAGGATCGCCCGGGCGATGGCGAGGCGCTGGCGCTGGCCGCCGGACAGGCGGGCGCCGCCCTCGCCCATATAGGTGTCGAGGCCCTGCGGCAGAGCGCGCAGGAACTCGGCGGCATTGGCCGCCTCGGCCGCGCGCCAGAGCGCGTCGTCATCCGCGTCCCAGCGGCCGTAGCGCAGATTGTCGCGGGCGGAGGCGGCGAAGATCACCGTCTCCTGCGGCACCACCGCGATGCGGGCGCGGACCGCCGCCGGGTCCGCCTCGGGGAGGGCGACGCCGTCGAGCAGGACGGCCCCCGCCTCCGGATCGTAGAAACGCTGGACGAGCTGGAACAAGGTCGATTTTCCGGCTCCTGACGGGCCGACCACCGCGACGGTCTCGCCCGGCTCTACGGCAAGCGAGAAATCATCGAGCGCGCTCATCTCGCGCCGGGTCGGATAGCGGAAGGTCACGTTGCGGAATTCGAGCGCGCCGCGCGCCGGCGCCGGCAACGGGCGCGGATCGGCCGGCGCCTTGATCTCGGGCTCCTCGGCGAGCAATTCGGCGAGCCGCCCGGCGGCGCCGGCGGCGCGGAGCAGGTCGCCATAGACTTCGGTCAGCGCGCCGAAGGCGCCGGCGACGAGGGCGCCGGTCAGCACGAAGGCGGCGATGGTGCCGCCGCTGATCCGCCCCGACTGGACGTCGATCGCGCCCTGCCACATCACCATCGTGATCGCGCCGAACAGGAGGCCGATCACCGCCGCCGTCATCACCGCGCGTAGGGTGATCCGCCGCCGCGCCGTCTCGAACACCCGCTCGACCGCGCCGCGGAAGCGATCCGCCTCGCGCGCCTCCTGGCCGAAAGCCTGGACGATCTTCATCGCGCCGAGCACCTCGTCGACCATCGCCCCGACCTCGGCGACCCGATCCTGGCTGTGGCGCGAGATGTTGCGCACCCGCCGGCCGAGGAAGACGAGCGGCAGCACGATGACCGGGATGCCGATCAGCAGCATCGCCGTCAGCTTCGGCGCCAGCGCGAACAGATAGATTATGCCGCCCGCGCCCATGACGATGTTGCGCAGGGCGACCGAGATGGTCGTCCCGACCACCTGCTCGATGATCGTCGTATCGGCGGTGAGCCGGGAGGCGATCTCGGACGGGCGGTTCTCCTCGAAGAAGCTGGGCGCGAGCCGCAGCAGGTTCCTCTGCACCGCCTGGCGGACGTCGGCGACGACCCGCTCGCCGAGCCAGGAGACGAAATAGAAGCGGAAGGCGGTGGCGATCGCCATCACCACCACGACCATCAGCAGATATTGGAACCAGCGGCCGATATTGCCGCCGGTCGCCGCGAAGCCCTTGTCGATGATCAGGCGGAAGGCGTTGGGAATGGCGAGCGTCGCCGCCGCCGCGACCAGCAGCGCGAGCAGGGCCCCGGCGACATGGCCCTTGTAGCGGGCGGTGAAGCGCCAGATCACGACCAGGTTGGAGAGCTTGCGGGGAACCGCGGCAGGTTCGGCGATTTGGGATTTGCTCTCGGCCATCGACAGGGACCTAGGGCCTGCACCCGGTTCCTGCAACGGCGTGACGGGCTCCTCCTCTGCGCGCCCCTCCGGACGATCACGCTCGTTGCAGGAACCGGGTGCAGGCCCTACAACGACACGTCCGCCGCTCAATGGTGCGGCGCGGGAGCTTTCGGGGCCTGCGCCGGTTTATTCGATTGACGCCCTTCCCCGGGTTCCCCATTTGGGAGAGCAGATGCTCTACGACGCCTATGAGATGCAGCGTTCGCTGCTCGCCGGAGCCAGTACTTTAGCCAATATCGGCGTCGGCTGGCTCCAGAACCCCGTCAATCCCTTCGCCTATAGCCAGATGGGGCCGATCGTCGCCTCCGCGCTCGACGTCTTCGCCCATGCCTCGGCCTCGCGCGGCAAGCCGGAATTCGGCCTCGCCGAGACGATCGTCGACGGCCGCACGGTCGCGGTCGAGGAAGAGATCGTGCTGAGGAAGCCGTTCGGCCAGCTCAAGCATTTCCGCCGCGAAGGCGTGAAAGGCGGGCCGAAGCTGCTCATCGTCGCGCCGATGTCGGGCCATTACGCGACCCTGCTGCGCGGCACGGTCGAGCGGATGCTGCCCGGCCACGACGTCTTCATCACCGACTGGCGCGATGCGAAGCTGGTGCCGGCCGATGCCGGCATCTTCGATCTCGACGATTATATCGATTATCTGATCGCCTTCCTGGAAGAGATCGGGCCGGGCGCGCATATGCTCGCCGTCTGCCAGCCTTCGGTGCCCTGCTACGCCGCCGCCGCCCTGATGAGCGCCGACCGCCATCCGGCGCGGCCGCGAACGCTGACCATGATGGGCGGCCCGATCGACACCCGCCGCGCGCCGACCGCGGTCAACACGCTCGCCACCCAGCGCCCTTATGCCTGGTTCCAGCGCAACGTCGTCGCCACCGTGCCTTATCCCTATCCCGGCGCCGGCCGCGCGGTCTATCCGGGCTTCCTCCAGCTCGCCGGCTTCATGGCGATGAACCTCGGCGACCATCTCACCAGCCATTGGGAGATGTTCAGGCATCTGGTCGACGGCGACGGCGAGGGCGCCGACGCGACCAAGGCCTTTTACGAGGAATATCGCTCGGTCTGCGACATGACCGCCGAATTCTACCTGCAGACGGTGGATGCCGTGTTCCAGCGTCATTTGCTGCCCAAGGGCGAGCTGACCCATCGCGGCCGCCGCGTCGACCCGGCGGCGATGACCGACGTGGCCGTGCTCGCCATCGAAGGCGAGCGGGACGACATTTCCGGCATCGGCCAGACGCGGGCGGCGCTCGACATCTCGACCGGCCTGCCGGCGAAGCTCAAGAAATACCATCTCGCCAAGACCGTCGGCCATTACGGCATCTTCAACGGCAGCAAATGGCGCGAACGGATCGCCCCCGTCGTCGAGCAGTGGATCGCCGCCCATAACGGCTAGCTCTTTGCGCTATTCCTGTTGTTCCCCGGCGAAAGCCGGGGCCCAGTGACGAAACCCAAGGGAAGCTGGACCCCGGCTTTCGCCGGGGAACAGTGCGAAGGTCTCAGCCGCCCGCCCGCTTTGCCGTGACGAAATAATCGAGCGACTTGTTGTCCGAGAGGTGGAAGCCGCGCGCCGGGCCCCAGGCGAGGCCGGTGACGTCGACGATCTCCAGCCCGGCGTCGGTGAGCAGGGCGCAGAGCTCCTCCGGGCAGAGGAACTTCTCCCAGTCGTGCGTGCCCTTCGGGATGCGGCCGGTGCCTTCGCCGACGACGATCATCATCAGCCGCGACAGCGACGTGCGGTTGGGCGTCGACAGGATGAGCAGGCCGTCCTCGGCCAGCGCCCCCGCAAGGCCGTGGATGAAGGCGCGGGGCTCGGCGACATGCTCGACCACCTCGAGCGAGGTGACGAGATCGTAGCGTCCGTCCAGCGCCTCGACGCTGCCGACGCGATAGTCGACGGCGAGGCCCTGGCCGAGCGCATGGGCGCGCGCGACGGCGACATTTTCCGGCGCCGCATCGACTCCGGTCACCTCGGCGCCGAGCCGGGCGAGCGGTTCGGCGAGCAGCCCGGCGCCGCAGCCGACATCGGCGGCGCGCCGGCCCTCGAGCGGCCTCAGGCTGCATTCGTCCAGGCCCCAATGCTGGTCGATCCGGTCGCGCAGATAAGCGAGCCGCACCGGGTTCAGCTTGTGCAGCATCGCCGAGGAACCGTTCGGGTCCCACCAGTCGGCGGCGAGGCGGCCGAAATGTTCGGCCTGGACGGGGTCGATCGTTGCGGTTGCCGTGCTCATCGCTGACACCTATCAGGGCGGCCCTCCTTTCCCAACGCCGAAGCCACTCAAATGGACCATTTCGAGCTGCGAAGCGGCGTCCTCCATTGCGAGGAGGTGCCGCTCCCGGACATCGCCGCCGCCGTGGGCACCCCCGTCTACGTCTATTCGACGGCGACGATGACGCGGCATGCGGCGGTGCTGCGCGCCGCTCTGGCGCCGCTCGCCGATCCGTTGATCGCTTATGCGGTGAAGGCCAATCCGAACGGCGCGGTGCTGGCGACGCTGGCGCAGGCGGGGCTGGGCGCCGACGTCGTCTCCGGCGGCGAATATCGCCGCGCCCGCGCCGCCGGCATCGGGCCGGAGGCGATCGTCTTCTCCGGCGTCGGCAAGACCGCGGAGGAGATGGCGCTGGCGCTGGACGGCGGCCTCTACCAGTTCAACCTCGAATCCCTCGCCGAGGCGGAGATGCTGTCGCAAGTGGCGGCGTCGCGCGGGCAGGAAGCGCCAATCGGCTTCCGCATCAATCCCGACGTCGCCGCCGGCTCCCATGCCAAGATCTCGACCGGCGCGGCCGAGAACAAGTTCGGCATCGCCATCGGCGAGGCGGCCGGGGCCTATGCGCGCGCCGCCGCTCTGCCCGGGCTGAGGGTGCAGGGCGTCGCCGTCCATATCGGCAGCCAGCTCACCAGCCTGAAACCGCTGGAAACCGCGTTCGAGCGGGTCGGCGGGCTGATCCGGGAGCTGCGGGCGGCTGGCCACCGCATCGAAATCGCCGATCTCGGCGGCGGCCTCGGCGTCCCCTACGATCCCGCCCTGCCGGCGCCGCCTTCGCCCGACGATTATGGCAGGATGGTGTGCCGGATCGCCGGCGGCTGGGCCACCCGCCTGGTGTTCGAGCCGGGGCGGCTGATCGTCGCCAATGCCGGCGTGCTGCTGACGCGGCTGATCCGGGTGAAGCCCGGCGCGCGCCACCCCTTCCTGGTGGTCGACGCGGCGATGAACGACCTGATGCGGCCGGCGCTCTACGACGCCTGGCATGCGATCGACGCGGTCGAGCCGCGCGGCGGGCGGATCACCGCCAATGTCGTCGGCCCGGTCTGCGAGACCGGCGATACCTTCGCGACCGCGCGGGAGATGGACGCGGTCGAGCCCGGCGGTCTCCTCGTCTTCCGCACCGCCGGTGCCTATGCCGCGGCGATGTCGAGCACCTATAACAGCCGCCCGCTGACGCCCGAGGTGCTGGTCGACGGCGATCGCTGGGCGGTGGTGCGCCCGCGGCTGGATGTGGAGACGTTGATCGCCGGCGACCGAATGCCGCCCTGGCTCGGGATCTAGGTGGCGGAAAAAACGGGAGTCGCTTCATTTCGCATTCCACATCCGGGCGGCTTTCTGCTTTGTGACCGCAGCCTTTCAACCGACTGGGTGACTCGACGGGGATGAACACCGCTAGCGGCCGCCGGTGGGACGAGAACAGGCGCTCCTTCGCCAGGGAAGCTCGCTCCTTGCCCGCCTTGGCGCTCGTCGCTTTGCTTGTCGTCTGGTGCTGGTCGACCTGGAGCTCTCCCCCTTATTCTCCCGACAGCTGGGCCTATTACGAGCTGTCGCAGTCGATATGGCGAGGCGGCTTTCGGCTCTTGCAATTGCGCAGCTACGCCTATCCGGCGGCCGCCCCCTCCGGCGCGTTTCCGCCGCTCTGGCCGGCCCTCTGGTCGCTGGTGGCGGCGCCGAGCAGCCTCGGGGCGCGTGCCGGCCTCATTGCGTCCTTCGGGTGTATCGCGGCGCTGGCGATGTTCTCCGAAGCGATCGGCCGGCAACTCTCCGGCGTCAGGTGGGTGGGGCTCGCTGCGGCGGCCGGGCTGTTCGCGATGCCGGGTTTCGCGGACGAGGTGGAGGCGGCGCGCTCGATCCCGCTCCAGATGGCGCTCACCTCCGGCCTGATCTGGACGTTGCTGCGGTGCGGCCCGATCGGCCCTGCGCGGGCAGCGGCCATGGGCGTCATCTGCGGCGCCCTGGTCTTGACCCGTTTCGACATGCTGGCCTTCGCCGTCCTGTTCGGGCTGATTGTGCTCTTCCTCTCACGGTCGCTGGGCGCGACGGCAGCCTTCGGGCTGCTCTTCCTTGCCGCGGTGTCGCCCTGGATGACTTTGTCCTGGCTGTGGTTCGGGGAGCTGTTTCACTCGGACAGCGCGTTCGTGGCGTCGGCGACAGACCCAAGAACCTTCGTCACCGACTGGTACCCGCCGGCACGTCACCGGGCGACTCTTGGGGACGATCCCGCCGCCTGGGCATATAAGGTGGCGGGAAACCTGCCGCCCTTCCTGCGCAGCGCGGCGTCGAGCCCGGGCCCGCTCGGCCTGGCGGCGTTCGCGGCCGCGCTGGCGGCCCTGCTCGCGCGTGGCAGGGAAGCCGGGAATCTGATATCGTCGTTCAGGACCGCCGATGTGAGCGTCAGGCGTTTTGCGGCTGTCGCCCCGGCGATCGTCGCTCCGCTCCCCCTCTATCTGGTGACCGGCTATTTCGACGCGCGCTACTTCTCGCTTGTCTTCTGGTACGCGCTGATGGCCGTTTCGACCCTGGCCGCGGTCGCCTGGTTGCCCCGCGCAGGCCGGGGCGGGGTGGAGTCCAGGACGATGCTGCTCGCGCTGGGCATGCTTTTGATCGCGGGGTGCGCCAATGTCACGCGCGGGCTCGCCCGCGCGCCCGAGCCGGGCTTCCCCGAGCTTCGGGAATTCGCCCGCATCGGGACGTGCCTCCGCCTGCTCGGCGCGCACGCGACCGACCGGATCCTGTTCCAGGACGACACGCTGGGTGCGCGATGGGCCGCGGTCCGTCGGCTGCCGGCAGCTTCACTGCCGCCCAACTTCACGCGGCCGGGAATCAGCTTTGCCGAAAAGGGGCAGTTCCTCGCCGAGCACGACATCCGTTTCCTGGTCGGCGTGCCCGAGGTGCTGGAGCCGATCTTCAAGCCGTTCCTGCAAGGCCCGCCGCTGCGCTGCGGCGCGGCCGTCTACCGGCTCGCGCCGGCCGGCGCGAGCGGATCGATGTCGCCGCGGCGCGGAGGTCCCGGAGTCTCGCGGGCATGACGGCGTGGTGAAGGCGAGGATGACGTGCGGCGCCACCATGGCGACTTGGCGAGCCGCCGCCTGGCGGCTCACCCGGCGCATCAAGCGAGCAGCCGGTCCGGGCGGGCGTCCCGCCATCGTGGGTCGAGCTGCGGCAGCGCCTCGAACAGGTCGTAGATGTTGTCGATCTTGGCCCCCATGACGGAGACCAGGCGCGGAGCGTCGGCGTGCCGACGGAGCAGGATCGGGCGCCCGTCGTCGCGCTCGTTCTTCACCATCACCGTCTTCACCTCGAACAGCGAGCTGCGATGGTCGAACTCCGCCGCACAAGGCAAATAGCGCCGCGCGTCCTGAACCATGTGGCGCCAGCGTGTCTGCTGCGGGAGCTGCTCCGCCACGCGATAGGGGGAGCGGTCGCCGCTCTCGTCCATCCAGCTATAGTGCGGCGTGTAGCGAACGTGGGTGAACGAGAACAGCTTCTCCGACGGATAGGGCATGGTCGAGAAGAACGGCCCGTCGATCACGGTCACCCCGGCGCCCTCGAGCTCGGGCGACGGAACCGCAAGGGCGACTTCGGCCAGCTCGTGCTTCAGCGCCATCGGGCGCAGGCCGCTGCGCAGCAGCAAGTGGTTGATGTTGGCGTAGGTGACGTTGAACACCGATTCGGCGGTGATCTCCCGGCCGCTCTCCAGCTCCACCACCGCGCGGTCGGGCTCGCTGCGGACGCGCCGCACCTGCTGCCCCGTCCACACCGGCACGCGGTGCCTGTCGAGGCGGGACAGCAGGCCGTCTCGAAGCGCCGTCCAGTCAAAGGCGAACTCGCGGCACCGAAATACGGCTTCGATCAGCTCGGGGTCGAACAGCGCGCGCATGTTCGGAGGCGCGGGGGAGAATGGCGCGTCGAGCGAGGCAAAGGTGTGGGCGAAGCGGGACGCCGATACCTTCGAACGCCGCGCCGCGATCGCGTAGATCATGTCGAAATCGTCGACCACGGCGTGCCGAAAATCGCGGACGAACTTCTCCTGGAGGATGCGGGAACGCAGCGCGGTGGCGAAGCTGCGCGGGTAATGGAATCCGGTGTGGACCCGCGCCTGGTTCACCCGGCTGGCGCGCTCCAGCAGCCGTTCGCCGCCCTCGAGGACCAGCACCCGGTCGGTCATGCTGCTAAGGTGCAGCGCCAGCGAGCAGCCGAAAAATCCGCCGCCGACGATCACCACGTCGTAATCGGCGGCCATAGCGCCTCAGCGGCCGCGCGGCGCGTAGCGGCCCGCCAAGGTGTTGAACACCACCGCCGTCAGATCGGCGAGGCCTCGCAGGCCGCTGATCTTCGTCGGCACCTTCTCTCCCCTGGGATAGACGCGCGAGGTGGGCAGCTCCTTTACGCGGTAACCGACCTGCGAGGCGCGCGCGGTCAGATAGGCGAGCAGTTCGTAGCGGACGAAGATGTCGCGGAACGGCGCCACCTGCGGGTCCAGAAGATATTCGGCCGAATAGGCGCGATAGCCCTGGGTCGTATCGGTCAGCCAGTGGCGGGCGGCCAGGCTCAGCAGCGGCGCGTGGATCAGGCGAATGGCGAGCAGGCGCGCCAGCGGCGTGTTCTCGCAATGGCCGCCGCGCATGAAGCGCGACGCCTGCACATAGCCATATCCCTCATCAAGGGCGCGCAGGAATGCCGGGACGGAGGCTATGCCGTCCTTGCCATTGCCGTCGATGGTGACGATCCCGTCATAGCCCTCGAGCAGCGCCCAGGCGTAGCCGCAGCGCAATTGCGCCGAGAGCTTGCCCGGTCCGCGCTTGGTGACCAGCGCCCTGACGCCCACCGAGCGCAGAAAGGGCGCGGCCAGCGAACCGTCGGTGGAGCCCCCGTCGACCACCACGATGTCCGCCTGCCCGGGCAGGTTCAGCGCGGCCATGTCGCGCAACTGGCGCCGGATCCGCTCGCCTTCGTTGATCACCGGGATCAGGATCGCGTGGCGGGTGCGCCTGGGCGCCGGCGCGTCCACGTCGAACGCCGGCACTTGCCAGCCGCGCCGGGCGAATTCGGCGGCGTGGTCGGTCATCGCAGCGCCTCCCGGGACTCCGGGTCGACGCCTGCCTCCGTGGTGCCGCGGCCCACGTCCACGTTCAGTTCCGGCGCGGACCGGAAGAAATTGATGTTGCCGATTTCGTCGATGATCCCCAGCGTCGAGCCGCGCTCGCGCTGTTCGAGCAATCTTGCCAGGCCCAATGCGAAGATCGCGAAGCCGAGCGCGAGGAAGGCGATCGACCCGCTCTGGATGAGGTTGGTCGTGAACCAGCCGGGCTGTACATGGCGGAAGGTCGTGACGACGATGATGGCGTACAAGCCAGACGCTATCGCGGCGAGGAACGCGAACAGCGAGACCAGGGCATAGGCGCGCAGATAGGCGCTCGACGCGCCCGAGATGATCTCCGCAAGGAGCTGGAGCCGATGCGCGTTCCCGCGCGACTGGCGCGTCCGGGCGTACGGCACGGGCAAGCGAACATAGCATTCGCCGCGCTTGGGCTCGAAGCGAAGGTCGATGGTGGCCGATTCGCGCGCCAGCGCCCGGAGCAGGCGGGCGCGGGGAAAGGCGATGCTGCGCATGTCCCGGCCGTTCACCCGGTGCGACGACACGGCGCGAAGAAGAGGATAGAGCAAAGTCACCCCCGGACCGCCGACGCGATGGGCGAGGAGCACCTGATCGGTGCGAAAGCTGTCGGCGGCGAGCGCGGGCAGATCGACTTGTGCGAGCTCGGCGAAACTGCCGATCGCCACCACGTCGCCGATCGCCTCGCCGGCGGCGATGGTCCGCCGCTGGTAGAAGCTCGCGTCGTTGCGGACGAACAGGATGCGCAGGTTCGGGATGGCCGCCAGCTGTACCGCGCATGCGTCCACCGCGGAACGGTTGCGCTCATCCACGACGTAGAGGATCTCGAAATAGCGCATGCGCGCCGCGCAGTCGTGGGCGAGCGCGGCGATGGCGGCGATCTCGCGCGGGATGGGCCCGCCTTCCGCCGGCAGGCAGAGCGAGGCCAGGAAGTCCGGTCCCTCCGTCATGCCGGCGTTCTCGTCGCCTGCAGCGCCCGCGCCGCCCGCTCGACGCTGGTGCGAACGCGCTCCAGATTGTCCGGCCCGGCGCCGCGCATCTCGATCGAGAACCACCCCGCATAGCCGTGGCCGAGGATCGCCGACGCAGCGTCCCGAAACGCCGCCTCGTCGCCGGGCGCGGGCGCGAGATGAGGTTCGCTGACGTGAACGTGGCTGACCAGGTCCCGCAGATCGCCGAACCATTTTCCGGCTTGCGCCTGCTCGCCGTTCATCGCGAGCGCGCCAAGATCGAAGTTGAGCGTCACGGCGGGATGCGCGATCTGCCGCACCGCGCGCCCGGCCTCGCCGATGCTGGTCAGATAGTTGGTGCCGTAAGCTTCCGGATTGGGCTCGAGCGCGAGCCGGGTGCCGGCGGCGGCGCAGCGATCGCCCAGGCGACGGAACGTCTCGATCGCGATCGCGTCGGCATGTTGCCGCTCCATCCCGTCCGGAATGCGCCGGTTCGCGGGCGAGCCGAACACCAGATTCGGTATCCCCAGCCGCCCGGCCAGCGCGATGGCTCGCTCGAGCCCGGCCACGAGGCGCGCGCGCGCCCCGCCGCCTTCGAAAAGCGCCGCGCCGGATACCCCGAACAGCAGCGACTGCATCGATACCAGTTCGAGCCCGTGCGCCTCCAGCCTGCGCCGCAACCGCGACACCGCCGCCGGCGACGGCTCCAGCGCATCCGCCTCATCGCCGAACGCGATGCCGGGCGCGATCTCGAGGCCCCGCACGCCGAGTTCCTCCAGCAACGGGAGCGCGCGTGCATCCTCCCGGGGAGTCCAGGCGATGTTCGAGATGGCGAGCCGGTTCATGCCAGCCTTGCGCGGGCGAATTGGAGCAGTTCCGCCATCACCTGATCCCGCCCGTAAAGATACGGCGTCTCGCTTCCCCACAGGCGGGCGTGATCGCTCCGCATATCCTCGCGGACCGGCGGAGGCCCGTCGCTGTGCAGGGCTTCCCCGAGCAGCGCCTGGTGAAGCTCGCTTGCGCCGATCGGCTCCGAGCAGACGTGCAGGAGAGCGAGCGACTCATCGAGGCAGCGTTCAATATCCCGCGCCAGATAGGCGAGGTTGTAGAATTGGAACGCGGTTCGGCTGTTGGTGAAGTTCCGGGCGGTGAGATTGGCGCGGCGAAACGCCGCCGTCAGCAACGCGCGTGCCGGCGCGCGATCGAATCGATCGCGGTCCAGCCGCATCATCTGGAGAGCCTCGTCGAACAGATAGAACTTGGCGGCCGCGGCGCGTTCCTCTTCGCTGAAGACGCCGCCGAGTTCCCTATAGACGTCAGGCTTGAGAAAGCCGGGCACCGGGTTGATCAGATCGAACAGGAAGTTCTTGCGAAGCCCTTCTCCGAACAACGCCGGGAGCCGCAGGACGACCGCGCCGTGGCGCTCGGTGAGAGTCACCTCCAGCTCGCGGCGGTTCCTGCCATAGGCCTTGCCTCTCTCGTAGCCCGCGGAGCTTTCGGTATGACCGGCACCCACGTCGTCCAGCACGGCGATGGTCGATATCAGCACGAGCCGGTCGAACCGCGCCGTCGCGATCCGATCGGCCAGCCGTCGCAGGTTGGCGCGGTCTCCCTCCGGGGCCGCATTCGCAGCCCACATGGTCGCAGGCGCGCCCGCGCATATCAAGGTCGTGAACCGTTCGCTGGCGATCTCCGCGATCGTCGTCGAGGAATAATGTCGGGCAAAAGGGCGTTGCGCGAGCAAATTCCCGCCCACGAAACCCGTTCCGCCGATCAGGCCGGCGCGCGCCCAGATCGCGACGTCCCCTTCGCCGCTTCGGCTCGCTCTGTGCTTCTCCGCGGCATTGGTCACGGCAACGGCCTTCCGGGGTGACGCCTGGTCTCGCCGGCATAAAGGCACAAAATGGCGCGAGGAGGCAACGCATCGAGATGATCCGCCCGATTACGGTCACCGCGAGGTCCAGATCGTCCAGCCATTTCCCCGCTCCCATCCGATGAGCCCCGCTGGTGCGCGCCGGCGAAAATTGCGCCGAAGGGACGATGAGAGCGCCGATCCCCAGCAGTCGCGGGCTTGCCCCTGGTCGAGACCTGCCACCCTTATGGTTAAGAACCGTTTAAGAGGTCCGGATGACGATCGCGGGATCCGACGCGCCCGATCGGGAGGGCGGCGGTAAGCTCCGGCGAAGAAGGCGAGCAGATCGTGGATCGCGATGCCCGGGATCACCCGCCGGGTCATCCACGCCTCCGCTCGCTAACGAAGACATCGAATCGGCTCCAGGCCGCGGCCGCAAGCCGCTTCGGTACGGGCCCTGGCCTGCCTCACACCGGTTGCAACAGCCTCCCCAGCCGCTAAGAGCCCGGGCCATGGCCCGCATCGTGATGAAATTCGGCGGCACTTCGATGGCGGGCATCGAGCGCATCCGCCATGTCGCCCAGCTCGTGAAGCGCGAGGCCGAGGCCGGCCACCAGCTCGCCGTGGTCGTCTCGGCGATGGCCGGCGAGACCGACCGGCTGATCCAGTTCTGCCGCGAGGCGTCGTCGCTCTACGATCCGCGCGAATATGACGTGGTGGTGGCGTCGGGCGAGCAGGTGACCAGCGGCCTCCTCGCCATCACCCTCCAGGGCATGGGGCTCAACGCCAAATCCTATATGGGCTGGCAGCTGCCGATCCGCACCTCGGGCCATGCGGCGGCGCTGATCGACGGGATCGACGCCGGGGTGCTGGAGCGGGTTTTCGACGGGGGCGGGATCGCCGTCATTCCCGGCTTCCAGGGCGTCTCCAAGGACGGGGACGTCACCACGCTGGGCCGCGGCGGCTCCGACACGTCGGCGGTGGCGCTGGCGGCGGCGCTGAAGGCCGACCGCTGCGACATCTATACCGACGTCGACGGCGTCTACACGACCGATCCGCGCATCGTGCCGCGGGCGCGCAAGCTCCCCGCCGTGACCTATGAGGAGATGCTGGAGCTCGCCTCGGTCGGCGCCAAGGTGCTGCAGACCCGGTCGGTCGGCCTCGCCATGCGCGAGAACATCCCGGTGCGCGTGCTCTCCTCCTTCGACGATCGTCCGGGCACGATGGTCGTCGGCGACGATCAAATCGAGGATTACCAGATGGAACGGCAACTGATCACCGGCATCGCCTATGACAAGAACGAGGCGCGGGTGACGCTGACCGGCGTCCCCGACCGCCCCGGCTCGGTCGCGTCGATCTTCGCGCCGCTGGCCAAGGCGAGCGTCAACGTCGACATGATCGTCCAGAGCGTGCCGCGCGCCGGGCAGAAGAGCGACCTCACCTTCACCGTGCCGACCGCCTCGCTGGCGCAGAGCCGCGACCTGCTCGAAAAGGTCCGGCCCGAGGTCGGCTTCGACGAGATCCTCACCGACACCAACGTGGTGAAGGTGAGCGCGGTCGGGGTGGGGATGCGCAGCAATGCCGGCATCGCCGCGATGATGTTCCAGGCGCTCGCCGACCGCGGCATCAACATCCTCGCCATCACCACCTCGGAGATCAAGGTCTCGGTGCTGATCGCCGAGGAATATACCGAGCTGGCGGTCCGCGTGCTGCACAGCGCCTACGGGCTGGACGCAACGGAGGAGCGGGAATGAGCGGGGAGAACGATACGGCAAAAGCCCCTCCCCTCGATGGGGAGGGGTTGGGGAGGGGTGAGGTCCGAGACCCGGTCAGCCCTGTGTCGAGCCTCACCCCCACCCACACGTCCCCCATCGAGGGGGAGGGCTCGATCGGGCACGAGCGCCTGAAGCGGCTGATGAAGCGGGGGACCGACTTCCTCGGCTGCGAGGTCGCGATCCTCGGCGGGGCGATGAGCTGGATCTCGGAGCGCAACCTCGTCTCCGCTCTGTCCAATGCCGGCGCCTTCGGCGTCATCGCCTGCGGGGCGATGACGCCCGAGCTGCTCGACGCCGAGATCGCCGAGACGAAGCGGCGGACGCAGCGTCCGTTCGGCGTCAACCTCATCACCATGCACCCGCAGATCTCCGACCTGATCGACGTCTGCACCGGCCATGGGATCAGCCATGTCGTGCTCGCCGGCGGGCTGCCGCCGCCGGGCTCGATCGACCGGATCAAGGCGAGCGGCGCGAAGCTGATCTGCTTCGCGCCGGCCTTGGCGCTGGCGAAGAAGCTGCTCCGCTCCGGCGTCGACGCCTTGGTGATCGAGGGGATGGAGGCGGGCGGCCATATCGGGCCGGTCTCGACCTCGGTCCTCGCCCAGGAGATATTGCCGCCGCTCTCGGCGGATATCCCGATCTTCGTCGCCGGCGGCATCGGCCATGGCGGGCTGATCGCCGGCTATCTCGAAATGGGCGCGGTCGGCGTGCAGCTCGGCACCCGCTTCGTCTGCGCGACCGAATGCATCGCCCATCCCAACTTCAAGAAGGCGTTCATCCGCGCCTCGGCGCGCGACGCCGTCACCAGCGTCCAGATCGACGCGCGCCTGCCGGTGATCCCGGTCCGCGCCCTGAAGAACAGGGAGATGGAGGCCTTCGCCGCCAAGCAGCGCGAGGTCGCCGACCTGCTCGACCGCGGCAATGTCGAGATGGCCGAGGCCCAGCTCCAGATCGAGCATTATTGGGCCGGCGCGCTGCGCCGGGCGGTGATCGAGGGCGACGTCGAGAGCGGCTCGGTGATGGCCGGCCAGTCGGTCGGCATGGTCAAGGAGGAGGCGCCGGTCGCCGCGATCCTGAAGCAGCTGGTCGACGAAGCCGCGCACGCGCTGGAGCGGCGGTCGGTCCACGCCTAGGCTGTATCGACGTTCAGAGGATCGTCTTTAGTCTTCTTCAGAGGAGTGCCCATGCTTCCTTCTCCCCTTGTGGGAGAAGGTGGCCTGCAAGGCCGGATGAGGGGTGCGCGGCAAGCCGCGCGCCGGCCTTCGGCCGGCACCCCCACCCATGTGCCGCTGCTTAGGTTGGTCCGGGGGACGAACCAGCGGCACATCCCTCCCCACAAGGGGGAGGGGTTTTCCGCGCCCAAGATCGAATGTCGATGCAACCTTGCCGTCCCCGCCCTTTCGGCGGCAAGGCCGCTCCGGCCGCCATTGGAAGCGGCCGGCCTTTCTGATAGCGCTCCGCCGACATGCCCACCACATCGGCCACTTCCGCCCGCGAGATCCTGACCGGGCTTCACGATGTGATGGCCTCGCGGGCGAGCGCTCAGGCCAAGCTCAACAAGGTGGTCAAGATCATCGCCGAGGCGATGGCGAGCGAGGTCTGCTCGATCTACCTCCTGCGCGACGGCGTGCTCGAGCTTTATGCGACGGTCGGCCTCAACCAGAGCGCCGTCCACGTCACCAAGCTGGCGCTGGGCGAAGGCCTGGTCGGCACGATCGCCCGCGACGTCGCCGTGCTCAACCTCGCCGAGGCGGTCAGCCATCCCGAATTCGCCTATCGTCCGGAGACGGGGGAGGAGCTGTTCCACAGCCTCGCCGGCGTCCCGATCGTGCGGCGGGAGCGGGCGATCGGCGTCCTGTCCGTCCAGCATGCCGATCCCCGCGCCTATGACGATGTCGAGATCGAGGCGCTGCAGACGGTGGCGATGGTGCTGTCCGAGCTGATCGCCAATGCCGGCCTCGCCGATCGCGCCACCTCGGGCTCGGCCTTGTCCCGCGACCAGGGAACGGTGCGGATGGCGGGGCTGAAGCTGGTCACCGGCATGGCGCGCGGCGTCGCCGTCTACCATCAGCCGCGCATCCTGATCGAGCATACGGTGGCCGAGGACGTCGAGGCCGAGCGGCACCGCGTCTATTCCGCCTTCCGCAAGATGCGCGAGCAGATCGACAACATGACGAGCGTCGCCGAATTCGGCACGGCGGGCGAGCATCAGGAGGTCCTCGAGACCTACAAGATGTTCGCCTATGACGAGGGTTGGTCGCGCCGCATCAACGAGGCGATCGACAGCGGCCTCACCGCCGAGGCGGCGATCGAGCGGGTGCGCCAGCGCATGCAGATGCGGATGCGCGAGATCGACGATCCGCTGCTGCGCGACCGCATGCACGACCTCGACGATCTGTCGAACCGGCTGCTGCGGATCGTCTCCGGCCGGCTCGGCACGGCGGCGCAGACCGGCCTGCAGGGCGACGCCATCCTGATCGCGCGCAATCTCGGGCCGGCCGAATTGCTCGAATATGACCGCCGGCGGCTGAAGGGCGTGATCCTCGAGGAGGGCTCGCTGACCGCCCACGTCACCATCGTCGCCCGGGCGATGGGGGTGCCGATGCTGGGCCGCGCGCGCGACGTCCGCCGGACGATCGGCGAGGGCGACGAGGTGCTGCTCGACGGCGACGAGGGCGCCGCCTTCGTTCGGCCGACGACGGCGATCGAGGACGCCTTCAAGGCGAAACTGCTCGTCACCCAGCGAAGGCGCGCCGAATTCGCGGCGCTCCGCGACGTGCCGCCGGTGACGAAGGACGGGGTGCGGATCGCCGTGCTGATGAATGCCGGCCTGCGCGACGACGTCGCCGCGCTCGACGAGGTGGGCGCCGACGGCATCGGCCTGTTCCGCACCGAGTTCCAGTTCCTGGTCTCGGCCAAGCTCCCCCGGCGGGAGAGCCAGCAGCGGCTCTACAAGGCGGTGCTCGACGCCGCCGGCGACAAGGAGGTCGTGTTCCGCACCGTCGACGTCGGCGGCGACAAGGCTTTGCCCTATCTCGATCTCGGCGAAGGCGAGACGGAGGAGAATCCGGCCATGGGCTGGCGGGCTTTGCGCCTCGCCCTCGACCGCGACGCGTTGATGAAGGCGCAGGCGCGGGCGCTTCTGGAAGCCGCGGGGGGCCGCCAGCTCAACGTCATGTTCCCGATGGTCTCGGAGCCCTGGGAGTTCGACGCGGCCAAGGCGATCGTCGAGCAGCAGCGGGCCTGGCTGGCGGAGCGGCAGAAGCTGCTGCCGGTCACGATCCGCTACGGCGCGATGCTGGAGGTGCCCGCGCTCGCCGAGACGCTCGACCTGCTGCTGCCGAAGATCGATTTCCTGTCGATCGGCACCAACGACCTCACCCAGTTCCTGTTCGCGGCGGATCGGTCCCATCCCAAGCTTGCCGAGCGCTACGACTGGCTGTCGCCGGCGATCCTGCGCTTCCTGCGCCGCGTCGTGCGCCAGGCGGACGAGGCGGGCGTCAGTGTCGGCATTTGCGGTGAGATGGGCGGGCGCAGCTTGGAGGCGATGGCGCTGATCGGCATCGGCCTCGCGCGTTTCTCGATCACGCCGGTCGCGGTGGGCCCGATCAAGGCGATGATCCGTTCGCTCGACCGGAGCGCGGTGATGCCCGCGGTGGAGGCGATGCTGGCGCATCCGCCCGAAAATTTGCGTGCTTCGCTCACTCGCTGGGCGGAAGAGAATCGGGTCTCGATCGGCTGATGCGTTGACAAGGCTGGGGCGCTGCGGCGACATGATCGAAATCAAGGCCGCAACGTAGAGGAGCAAGACGCGTTTGATGGCGGAGATGGATCAGGAGCAGACGCCCGATTCGCCGATCGGCGAACGCCTGCGCGTCGCGCGCGAAGCCAAGGGCATAAGCCTGGACGACGTCGCGCGTCAGACGCGCATTCCGATCCGCCATCTCGAGCATATCGAGCGCGAGGAATGGGACGCCTTGCCGGCGATCACCTACAGCGTCGGCTTCGTCCGCTCCTACGCCAATGCGGTCGGCCTCGACGGCCCCGCGCTCGGCGCCGAGCTGCGCGAGCAATTGGGGGGCGCGCGCAGCGCCGGCGCCGCCTCCACCGCTTATTACGAGCCGGCGGACCCCGCCCGGGTGCCGCCGCGCTGGATGGCCGTCGCCGCCGCTCTGCTCGCTTTGCTGATCGTCGCCGGCTATATCGTCTGGCGCCATCATGCGGTGGGCGACGCCGATGCGGTCGGCCCGACCTCCGCGGAAATCCCGCCTGCGGCGCCCGCGCCCGCGCCGCGGCCGAACGCCCCGGCGCCGCCGCCCGCCGCCGCGAACGGACCGGTCACCCTGTCGGCGAGCGAGGACGTCTGGATCCGCGTCTACGAGGCGGGAAGCCCCAAATCGATCTTCCAGGGGCTGTTGAAGGCGGGCCAAAGCTATCAGGTGCCGTCCACCGCTTCGGCGCCCGAGATCCGCATGGGCCGCCCGAACGTCCTCAGGGTGACGGTCGGCACGACCCAGATCCCGCCGCTCGGGCCGCCTGAGCGGATGGTCAAGGACGTCAGCCTGAGGCCGGCCGATCTTCTCGCCCGCGCTCAGGCCGGCGCGACCCCGCCCGCGTCGGCGCCGGCGGCCGCTCCACCCGCGCAATAACCGCTTCAACCGCGCAGCGGTCCGCTCTACACTGCCCGCCGGGAGAGTAGAGGGCGGGGAAAAGTCATGCGTTTTCATTTGATTGGTCTGGTGCTGATGGCCGGCATCGCGGTCCCGGCCGTGGCCCAGCGGACCGAAACCGTCGAGCGCAGGCTCGAGCGGATCGAGCAGGAGTTGCGGGCCGTGCAGCGGCGGGTCTTCCCCGGCGCCAACGGGGCGATGATCGGGCCGGAAATGGAGGCCGATCCGCGCATCGCGGCGCCCGCCGGCGTGCCGGCGAGCAGCGCCGCCGCCGATATCAACGCCCGGCTCGACGCGATGGAGGGACAGCTTCGCACCCTCACCGGCCAGGCCGAGCAGAATGCGAATCGCCTCCGCGCGATCGAGGACGGCGTTGCGCAGCTGCGGCAGGCCACGGGCAGCCGCCTCGACGCGCTCGAACGGGCCGGCGCGGTGGCGGCGCGAACCGTCGAGGCGCCCCCAGCCAATGCGCCGGACTCGCTCCCGGCTCCGGCACCCATCCGCCAGCCGTCGCGGGCTGCGGCCCAGCCGCCGCGGAACGCCGCTCCGGTCCCGGCCGCCGCTCCGGCCTCGGCCGCCGCTTCGCCCCGTGCGTCGGCCGAGGCCGAAGCGGCCTATAATGCCGGCTTCCACCTGTGGGAGCAGAAGCGATATGCCGAGGCGCAGCAGGCGCTGGAGCAGGCGGCGCGTGCCTATCCGGACAGCAAATGGGCGAGCTGGTCGCGCAACCTCGCCGGCCGCGCCTATCTCGACGCCGGTCGCCCCGCCACCGCCGCCAAGACCTTCCTCGGCAATTACCAGGACAATCCGAAGGGCGAGCGTGCGGCCGACAGCCTCTATTTCCTGGGGCAGAGCCTGGTCGCCCTCAACAAGCCGGCCGATGCCTGCAAGGCCTATGACGAGCTTCAGGACGTCTACGGCGCGACCATGCGGACCTGGCTGAAGCAGCAGCTCCCGCCCGCCCGCGCCGAGGCCAAATGCCGCTAGGGTCCGGACCCTGAGCGGGATCGACATTCGACGACCGGCTCTCCAGCGGGCGGGAGCTGGTTTAGTCCTCCCTGTCCGCGAAGCATGAGCAGGTCGCCACGTCCCCCGGACGTGGCTGCGGAGTGCGGGGCACTCCGCACCTGCTCATGGGGAGGGGGACCACCCGAAGGGTGGTGGAGGGGCTTTTC
>JAXDOV010000195.1:0-3551 GCA_034668705.1 Sphingomonadales bacterium | reverse complement strand
TCGAGTTGAGATCGATGCTCGGCATCAACTGCCGCACCGACGGGCTGTAGCGGATCTCGTCGAGCGAATAGCGCCGCTGGATCCGATCTACCGGGGGCGCCTCCATGGTCTCGTAGATCAGTTCCGGCGGCGCGTCCTCGGCCTCGACGATATAACGGTTATAGGGAATGCGGAGCACCGGCGGCGGCAGGGTGACGTAGAAACCGCCGACCGCAGCGGGATCGCGATAGCTGTTGTCGATGATGATGATCTCGCGGCCTTCCCGATCCCGGCGAATCCGGCGCAGCATCTGGCCGTCGCGGCCGGCCACCGTGATGATCTGGCTGCCGTCGGGACGGATCACGATGGTGCGCGTTTCGCCGCCGATCTGCTGGGTCTGGATGTCGCGCGCGCCGTAGCGGAATCGGTCCTCTTCGTTATGGCGAATGAAGGACTGACCGCCGGGATCGACGACGATGACCCGGCCGGGTTCGGTGAAGACCTTGCGGCCGCCCTGGTCGCTTTCCTGCCGCGCGCCGCGGAATTCATCCATGCGGCGCGGTCCCGGCGCGGCTGCGCCCGGAGCGATCGGAGTCAAGGCCTGAGGCTGCGGCGGCGCGGCCGGAATCGGTGCGGCGACGGTCGGCGGCGGCGGATTGGCTGCCGGCGCGCCCGAAGGCTGGCCACGCACCATTGGCGGTGTACCCGCGGCTCCACCGGCGGGTGGCGCCGAAGGCGCTGGTTGAGCCGGCGCTGCGGCCGGCGGCGCGCCCGCTGCCGGCGGGAGCTGCGTCGCGCCCGGGGCCGGCGTCGGCACCGGCGTTGGGGTGCCTGTCGGCTGCGGCGAAGGTGCGGCGCCCGACGGTGCCGGAGCGGTCCGCTGCTGAAGCTGCGCGGGTGGCGGGGCGTTCGGCGAAGGCGATGGCGCGGGAGTTGGTGCGCCCCTCTGCTCGGGAGCCGGTGCGCCCTTCTGCTGAGGCAGCGGGGCAGACGGCGGCGGGACATGCGGGGTCGGCGCCGGAGTTGGCGCGGTCCTCTGCTCGCGCGAAGGCTCGCGGCCCGGTGCTGTGCTCGGCGGGGTCGGTGGCGTCGGTTCGCCCTTCTGCTGCGGCGGTGAGGGAGGCGCCACGCTGGGTGGCGGCGGGGCCTTCGGTGCAGCAGGCGGCGGCGCTGCCGTCGGAGGAGCCGGTGGCGCGGGATGTGGCGTCGGGGCTGCCGCTGGCGGCGCGGGATGCGGCGGAGGGGCCGCAGCGGGCGGAGGTGTGGGGCGTGGCGGCGGGGCCGCGGCAGGCGGCGGCGGTGGAGGCGTGGGTCGGGGCGGCGGCGCCGCGGCCGGAGGAGGCGGCGCGGGCCGGGGAGGAGGCGGAGGCGCTGCGGCGGGAGGCGCGGGATGCGGCGGCGGCGGCGGCGGTGCGGCTGCTGGCGGCGGCGCCGGACGTGGTGGCGGCGCGGCGGCGGGCGGCCCCTTGGGTGCTTCCTTCGGGGCTTCCTTCTGCTTCGGTCGTCCCTCGGGGGCGGCTTCGCCAGGGCCCGGCGCGGCCTGCGCCATAAGCAGCGGCGCTGGTTGCGCGTGCGACGGCGCAGCCATCAATGGCGCCGCGCTCATCGCGGTCGTCGCAAGCAGCACGAGACGAAGTTTTGTCATGATGATTTGAATCCCCGGAATGTTCCTGGCAACTGTCTTGCGATCAAAGACAAGCGTTAGGCCGCATTGTGGCGGCCTTCAAAGACGTGTCTGGATTTATTTCTGATGACCAATGCCCGCATACGTATCTGTTCATGGCGTATTCATGCGGTCGTTTCAGCGTATTCAAGCCGCGGTTCAACTGTAGCTCACATTGTACCCTGCGGCATAGCTGATGCGCCCGGATTGAGATCGGGTCCTTCGCTTGGCGAATCGCCTGACCCGCCACTGGTCGCCGGCGACGGCGCCCCCGGTCCGTCCGGTCCTCGCACCGGCAATTCATCCGGCGTGCGGCCCGGCAATTCCTCGGGGCGCGGCGGCGCGCCCGGCTCCTGCATCGGCGGCGGCACTTCGGGTCTTGGACTGCCCGGCGGCTCTTCGCGCGGCGGCTCTGCCGGCTGTCCCGGCTTGATCGGCGGATCCTCAATCGGTTCGATCGGCATTACATCGACACCTTGCGATTGTCGCCGAGGTCGGGGCGCGTGCCGGTGACCGCGGCCGCCGCCATCTTCACATAGCTGATGACCGAGCCCGGCGAATCCCAATACTCCGCGTCATCGGGTGTCACTTTCAACACGCGGATGTTCGGATCCTCCGCCGAGTCCCACCATGCTTTTGCTGGCGTCGTAAACAGCTGCTTGATCCTGGCGCGATCATTCGAGACCGCCGCGGTGCCGGTGACCGAGACATATTTCTGACCGCCCGTATCGGCGAATGACAGGTTGATGTGGGGATCGCGCGCGATCTCCTCGTCCTTGTGGCGTCGCGCATCGGTGAGAAAGTAGATCGCGTTCTCGCCGGGTTCGAGATGGGCGCTCATCGGCCGCGCACGAAGCCTGTTGCCGTCGCGGGTGACCAGCATTGCAAAGCCGATCTTCTTCATGAGCTCCCAGGCCCGGCCGGCATCGCCCGAAGTGTTGTCGTTGGCCATTATTCGCTCCATTGCTGATCGGGCGATAACGGGCCCGATGCGGCGATGTTCCCTTTCGGGCGAGCGCAGCCGGCGGTTACCGGTTCCTGCTCGCTGGGACAACAACCGGTCTTGCGGTGCGCCCTCTCACGCGGCCTTCTTGGACGCCCCCTTGCGATAACGCAGGAAGCGGCCGAGCAGGCGGCGCTTGCCCTTGCGCGGAATGAGATCGATGTCGCTGACCAGCTTGGCGCCGCCCTTGCGCCGTTCCAGCACGATCTTGCGGCTGTGGAACGCCTCGAGCTCGGCGCGATGGGCGACGCTGACCACGGTCGCCTTCGGCAGTTCCTTGGTCAACAGCTCCATCATGGCATCCTGGCTCTTGGCGTCGAGCGCGGAGGTCGCCTCGTCCAGCACGATGATGTCGGGGTTGTGCAGGAACAGCCGCGCGAAGGCGAGCCGCTGCTTCTCGCCGCCGGACAGCGTCTGGTCCCAGGGCGCGTCTTCCTCGATCTTGTCCTTGAGATGCCCGAGGCCGACCTTGTCGAGGGCTTCGCCGATCTCCTCGATCGTCCAGTCCTCGGCGGCGGCCGGATAGGCGGCGGCGCGGCGCAGCGTGCCCGACGGCACGTAGGGCTTTTGCGGCAGCATGAACAGCCGCCGGTCGGCGTGGAAATTGACGCTGCCGCCGCCCCATGGCCAGAGCCCGGCGATCGCGCGCACGAGCGTGCTCTTGCCGGTGCCGGATTCGCCGGCCACCAGCAGCCGTTCGCCGGGCTCGATCACGACTTCGGCTTCGCCGACCACCGCGGTGCCGTCGTCGAGCGTCACGGACAGGTCGTTGAGGCTGAGAATGGCATCGCCCTCGGTCTCGCCGCGATGGATCCGGCCGATGCCGTCGCCGCGCTCGGCGCGCTCGAGGCCGTCGAGCGACATCATAAGCGAGGCGATCCGCCGCGCGCAGGCGTTCCAGTCGGC
>JAXDOV010000194.1:0-4866 GCA_034668705.1 Sphingomonadales bacterium | reverse complement strand
AGATGCACAAAGGTCATGGAGTTTCTTTCGGCATTCCGTCCCGAGTTTTCTTGCCGCGCGCGCGACTGTTAGAACCTGCAAGGTCCACGGAGAACTATACGAACAGCCGGTAAACACAAACCGGACGGTTGTTAGCCGCTCATTCCTTGCACCGCTCTGTCGCACCCGCGGCCCCCACCTGCTCTCTCGCTCCTCCCCCCTTGTGGGGGAGGGTGGGGGTAGCTCCGGGCTCCGGCGCTGCGATTCCTGCTAGGGCTCCTGCGGGATAAAACCGTGGCACCATCGCCTGCGGCGCCCCCTAACCTCAAGAGCAAGCTTTGCTCGCCTCGGAACCGCACAGGGGGAAAGAAAGTAGCGCCGCGACGGGTAACCGGGCACCCGATTGGGGAACGATCTGCCCCCGGGACCATTAACGGCCTGCATCCCCCACGAAACGAGGCTTCGCCCAGGTCCCGCCATGCCCTGTCCGCGACCCTGTCCCCCGGATACGTCAAAACGGTTGCTGGAACCGGTCCGGTCGGTTAAATCGCCCATATTGCGGTGCCGCAAATTGAGCGCATTTCGTCGCCAAACATTCCGGCACCCCCCCAAAACCCTAGATGGCGTCGGCGCGACCAACCTGTCGAGCCTGACCGTGACAGGAAGATACGCGTGATGAATGGTACGCCGCTTCGCATTTCCCGCCGCCCGGTCGCCATTGCGGTAGCCCTCGCCGGCATGGTGTCGCTGGCGATCGGCGCGCATGCGGCGCTGAACAAGCGGCCGCTGGAAGCCGAAAAGCCCGTCGCGACCGAGCAGGCCGCCGCCGTCAACGGCGCGTCGAAACTCGCGCTGGTGATCGGCAACGGCCACTACCCCGACGCGAACGCCCCGTTGGCCCAGCCGATCAACGACGCCCGCGCGCTGTCATCGGCGCTGCGCCGCGACGGCTTTGACGTCGATGTGGTCGAGGACGCCAGCCACGACGACATGAGCCGCGCCATCGGCCGGCTGAAATCCAGGATCCGGCCCGACTCCGTGGTGATGCTGTTCTTCGGCGGCTACGGCGTGCAGTCCGGCCACGAGAGCTACATGATCCCGGTCGACGCCACGATCTGGCGCGAATCCGATATCCGCCGCCACGGCATCAGCATCGAATCGGTGCTCGGCATGGCCAGGGAGCAGGGCGCCCGCGCCCGGCTCGCCGTGATCGACGCCTCCCGCCGCAACCCCTATGAGCGCCGCTTCCGCGCCTTCTCGCACGGCCTGGCCCCGATCGCCGCGCCGGACAATGCGCTGGTCCTGACCTCGGCGACGCCGGGCAAGGTCGCCGACGACACCAGCGGCCAGCACAGCGTGCTGATGACCGAGCTGCTGCAGAACCTCAACGCGAACACCGCGTCGGGCGCCGAGGCCGTCTTCAACAACACCCGCCTCGCCGTCTCCCGCGCCTCCGAAGGCGCCCAGGTGCCGGCGGTCTCGTCCTCGCTCTCCGAAGACATCCGCCTCGGCGCCGTCGCCAACGCCGGCAGCTAGACGCTTTCATTCCATCCACGCGTCGTCCCTGCGAAAGCAGGGACCCATACGCCGCGGCCTGTCGTTCGGGCAGGATGGCCGTTGCCTTCGGTAACCACAAAAGCCGGTGGTTATGGGTCCCTGCTTTCGCAGGGACGACAGCATAGTTGGCTGTTGCGCCCGCCAAACTCTTCGCGTCCCGTCGTCGGCAAACTCCCCCAAACCGTCGTCCCTGCGAAAGCAGGGACCCATACGCCGCGGCGGAGCTGATTTGCTCCGTGGTCGTTGCCTTTGTTCATCACAAAAGCCGGTGGTTATGGGTCCCTGCTTTCGCAGGGACGACCAGCGGCGGCTATCGCCAACGCTACTTCCCCTCCGCGCCAGCCCCCACCGGCCGCACCGGATCGCCCTCGCGCAATAGCGCGCCGGCGCGGGCGACGACGATGTCGCCGTCGGCAAGCCCATCGCGGATCTCGACGTTGCCGCCCGATATCAGCCCCACCTCGACCCGCCGCGTCTCGACGCGGCTGCGCCGCACCACCTGGACCACGGTGCCGGCCGAGCCGTAGAGCACGGCGGTGAGCGGCACCGCGACGTTGTTGCAGCTCTTCCCCGTGGTGATCAGCGCCCGCGCCGACGAGTTCGCCAGCAGCCGCTGGCCGGTCGTGACCGCGATGAAGGCCTGGCCGAGCTGGCTGTTGGGCTCGACCGTCGGCGCGATCCGGCGGATCTTGCCGTCGACCTCGCCGGCGCCAATGATCTTGACCCGCGCCGGCTGGTTCACCGCGAGCTTGGTGATATCCGCCGCCGGCACCATGCCCACCAGGTCGAATTCGGCGCGCGCGATGATCGAGAACAGCGCCTCGCCCTTGCTTGAGGCGATCGCGCCGATCACCGCCGTGGAGGCGGAGACACGCCCGGCCACCGGCGCCTGCACCTGCACCACTCCGCCTTCGGGCAGCGTGAGCCGGGCGAGCGTCTGGCCGGCGGAGACGGTGTCGCCGGCCTCGGACAGCACCTCCGCGACCTTCAGCACCGGCCGCTCCGGCCGCACCGCGGACTCGTCGCGCGGGATCAGCACGCCCGAGACCTCGACGATGTCGGAGAAGCAGGATTTGGCCGCCTTCAGCACGGTGACCGCCGCGCCTTTCGGGGCGTCGGGCTCGTCGGCGGCGAGGGTGGGGTGGCAGAGGAGGGCGAGGAGACCGGCGATGGCTGGGGCGAGCCATTTTCGCGAGAGCTTAGTTGTAGCGAAATGGTTCATCGAAGTTCCGGTCCAGTTTCTGGGCCTTCGATATCAGAACGATGGCTCCATCGCCAATTCGATCGAGCATTTCTTGCGAAGCTCTTTCTATGCCGTTGTGCAGGAAAGGTGTGAGAGGGAATTGCACGGCGGACTAGATCGGCGGCTAAAATGGAAGACGCGGGCACGCCAGCGTGGTCGCCGTTTTTGATCGACAGTGAGGGCTCATCACTAAGGCAATGTGATCTAATTTGCTGAAGCTTCTCAATCTGATTTGCCCGTCGGGCAATTTGCCGCCACCCCTGTCCAGTCCCGTTCGCAAAAATATTTCCCTCGCCACGTCGGGCAAATCAGGGGCATTAATCCGCGCGTCCTGTCCCACAGAGGGGCGAGCGCACGTCACGAACGCGGGGCGGGATGCGGTGGACGCGGCGGCGCGCTTGACGAACAGCGCCAACGCGGACGGCAAAGCCGTGTGGTCCTGGCGCCCCGACGCTGGCGCTAAGTGTTGCGGAGCGATCCGCGATGCGACGGTGGCAAGAAAGCCCGGTCACCGGGGAGAGCACGAAATAAGCCGTTAAAACCACTGCGCAGGGAATGCCGGGCGTTCCGGTGACCCGTGGTGACTAACTCGTGTGCTTTTTTCTGCACACGAGGCTGCGGGTGCATTGGGCACCCGGCATTCCCCTGCGCCCTCTGATTTCATGGGGCGGGGATTCCTGGCAAAGCCCGGGCGAAACGCGCCGCGGGATCGCGGGGGTGTGTCTGTTGAATACGAGCGCGCCACACCTTGGATCGTCATCCCCCGCGAAGGCAGGGGATCCAGTATTCCGAGGCGTCTGTGATCAAACCGAAAGGCCGCAGCGTACTGGATACCCCGCATGCGCGGGATACGACGACCTTTTTTGGATCGGTAGGCGCGCCTCTTTTTTCTCTCCGATCGCGCTCCCGCCTCACTCCGCCGCGGGCGGACGCAGGATGGCCGGGCCCTTGCGGTCGCCGGAGCGGGCATCGGTCGCGGCCTCGACCTGGGCGCTGGAGACGATCAGCCGCCGCGCAAACCGCCACATCAGCACGCCGATGTCGTCCATCAGCATGAACATCGCCGGCACGAACACCAGCGACAGCACGGTGGAGAAGATCAGGCCGCCGATCACGGCGAGCGCCATCGGCGAGCGGAATTCGCCGCCGGCGCCGAACGCCAGCGCGGAAGGGATCATGCCGGCCACCATCGCGATCGTGGTCATCACGATCGGGCGCGCGCGCTTCATGCCGGCGTCGACGATCGCCTCCTCGCGCGGCCGGCCCTGGCGCATCGATTCGATCGCGAATTCCACCAGCATGATGGCGTTCTTGGTGACGATGCCCATCAGCATCAGAATGCCGATCCACACCGGCGTCGTCAGCTGCTTGCCGGTCAGGAGCAGCGCGATGATCGCGCCGCCGATCGAGAGCGGCAGCGAGAACAGGATCGTGATCGGCTGCAGGAAGGTGCCGAACAAGAGCACCAGCACCGCATACACCATCATCAGCCCGGCGGTGATCGCGGTGGCAAAACCCTCCGACAATTCGGTCAGGCTCTCGGCATCGCCCGACGGGCTCACTTTGACGCCCTTCGGCAGGCTCTTCATGACCGGGAGGTCGTATATCTTTTTTGTGGCGTCGCCGAGCGCGGCGTGGCCGACCAGGTCGGCGGCCACCGTCGCCTGGCGCTCGCGGTCGTAGCGGTTGATGCTGGTCGGCCCCTGGTCGAGCTTGATGTCGGCGACAACAGATAGCGGCACGCCGCCCTTTTCGCCGTGCTCGCCGAGCGGCACCCGCAGCTGCTCGAGCAATGGCAGGTCGCCGCGCGCGGCGTCCTCGAGCTGGACCCGGATCGGCACCAGCCGGTCGCCGGCGTCGAATTTGGCCAGCGCGGGCGCAACGTCGCCGATGGTGGCGACGCGGATGGTCTGCGACAGGCTTTCGGTGGAGACGCCGAGCCGTGCCGCGAGATCCGCCCGCGGCTGGATCCGAAGTTCGGGCCGGTCGAGCGAGGTTTCCGAGATCACGTTGGCGATCAGCGGAATTCGCTTCATCTGGGTCGCGAGTTCGCTGGCGACATTGGCGACGATATTGCTGTCCACACC
>JAXDOV010000193.1:0-22424 GCA_034668705.1 Sphingomonadales bacterium | reverse complement strand
AGCCGGCGCTGCCGGTGGCGACGCGGAAGGCGACCGGGCGATAGCCGTATTTGTCGACGAAGCCCTTCTCCTCGGCGGGAAGCAGCTCGCGGCCGACCGGGGCGAGGTGGGCGGTGCCGGCGGTGAGGGCGGGGCCGCCGGATCCGGACGCGCGCGCCTCCATGGTGACGCTGAGCCGCGGATAGGCCTTGCGCATCATCTTCGCCCAGCCGAGCGTCATCTCGTCCATGACGTCGGCGCCGACGATGTTCAGCTCCTCTTCCGGGTGGACGTCGACCGCACCCGGTACCCAGACGGGCAATCTGGGATCGGCGACGATGTGATGCTCGCGCGGCGCATATTTGAGCGCCACCGCCGGCATGGCCGCCAGCAAGGCGACGACAGCCGCCCCGCCAAGCGCAATTCGATTCCTCTTCAGCATGTCACCCTCCAAAAGGTCTTTCGTTGCGTTCCTGCTGCCAGCCGAAGCTGACGATTGCCTGTCATTGCGCAAGGCTGTCCGGGTCGCGCGCCCGGCGGGTCAGGCTGTCGCCGCGGGTCCGGTCGCGGCCGCCCGCGGCCTCGACTTTTTCGCGCGGCGCCGCGCCCAGGTGCGGATGCCGGTGAAGCCGAGGACGAGCGCGCCGGCGGCGCCGAGGAACAGGATCGCCTGTCCGAAAATCCCGCCGACCTCGCCGGTATGGACCGACAGCATCCAGTAATAGATTTTGCTGCCCCGTCCCATCGCCGCATAAGGCGTGTAGCTCAGCACATGGCCGTCATGGGCGTCGAGGAACAGATAGGTGCGCGCATTGGCATGCGGCGCGTCGGCGGCGATGATGAAGATCTCGATCGGGTCGCCCGGCTTCTGCGCGAGATGGATCAGCGCCTCCTGGGGATCCGGGGACAGGTGCACGATCCTGTCCCACGCGGCGGAAAGCGGCAGCGCCCCCGCCGCGCTCGTGGAGCTCGGCCGCGCTTCCCCTTTGCCGTCGAGCGCGGTGATCGCATCGTGGACGAAGGGGAAGGCGTTGGGCAGCCCGGTCGTCGCGCTGATCGCGAGCGGGATCGCCACCCAGGCGCCGATCGTGCGGTGCAGGCCCATCTCGAAGGGCGTGCCCTTCCTGAGCTTGCGGTTGAGCTTCAGCGCGTCCCTGAAGCGGCGCCCCTTGCGCGGCCACCAGAGATAGAGGCCGATCCCGACCAGCATGAACAGCAGGGTGAACGCGCCCAGGCCCATCGCGACATTGCCGAAAGCGGCCGACCATTGCCCGCGATGGATCCATTCGAGCATGCCGAAGACCCCGCCATAGCGGTTCTGCGACGAGAGAAGCTGGCCGGTGCAATGATCGAAATAGAGCGTGTCCTTGTTCAGGTAGCGCAACGCCACCGGATCCCGCAGCGCGCGCTGGATCCGCAGATAATCGACCTTGCCCTTCGGATGCACCATGCGCGCCGCCGCCAGTATCTGGTCGAGGCCGACCGGTGCCGTGCAGCCGACCGGGGCCTCGCGCGGATAGACGAGCGGCTCCAGCTGGGCGCGGAACGCCATGCCGGCGCCGGTGACGGCCGAGACGAGCGCGACCAGGCCCAGGGTCAGCGCCGCCCAGCGATGAATCGGGATGAGCCGGCGGATGCTCACCTTCCGGCCCCTTCCGCCGCGATCTGGTCGGCGATCACCAGCAGATTTTCGGTGCGGACGTTCTTCTTCGCATCCGCATAGGCCTTCCAGCGCGGATCGGCGGCGAGCGCGGCGCGGGTGGTGCGGACGATCTCCTCGCGCCGGCCGAGCGCGACGTCGTCGCGGTAGCGCAATGTGATGAGCGCGTTCCACGGACGTCCCGCGGGGTAGCGGCTGGTGGCGATGTCGAATCCGTCCAGCGTGCCCGTCTTCATCCAGCCGCGGAATTGCGGGATCGTATAGCCGTCGAGATAATCGACATATTCGGCCGGGGGGATCAGCGCCTGATAGGGGATGACGAGGACGGACGGGTCGCTGCTCGGCGCGCCTTCGCCGCGGACGAACTCGACGGGGGTCGTCTCGACCGACGCGGCAAGCGCGAGGAGCCGCGGGTCGAAAGGCTCACGGGCGGCTTTCCGCCACCGCGCCAGGGCGCCGTCATCGGCGAAGCGCAGCACCTCCAGCGCATCCCAGCCGCCGCGGTCCGGGTAGCGCGCGAACAGCAATCGGTAGCCGGTGAGCAGGCCGCGGGCCTTCCAACTCCTCAGCGTCGCCGCCTGCACGGTCTCGATGCCGCGGCGCAGTGCCGGCCGGTCGCCGGGCTTGGCGTAGATGGCGACGACGAGCGCGGGCGGGCCGGCCCAGGCGGGAACGGCGACGGTCGCCGCGATCAGGATGAGCAATGCCCGCACCATCTTCTCCAAACCTCTTCGCTTTCAAGCGGAAGCCTGGCCGTCCTTCCTGACAGCTTCCTGTCAGATAAGGGGAAGATGACGCGTAAAACGGAGAGGACCGGAACACCATGTCGATGATCGTCCGAATATTGGGGGCATGCGCGGGGTTGCTGCTGGCGACCGGCGCCGCGGCCGCCGCGCCCCGCCCGGCCGCCGCCGCGCCGCGCGTCGTGCTGGCCGTCGACGGGGTCGGCGAGCCGCGCAACCTGCCGGCCCTGATTGCCGAGCGGCTCGGCTATTTCCGCGACGCCGGCCTGATCGTCACCCTGGTCGACGCGCCGGCCGATCCTTCGCCCGGCCAGCTCATGGCCGACGGGCGGGCCGACGGCGCCGTCGCTTATTACCACCATACCTTCATGTCGCAGGTCGAGGAGGGCAAGGCGACGCGCGCCGTCCTGCTGATGGGGGTGACGCCGGCGCAACGGCTGATGGTGGCCGCCCGGCTGCGGGACCGGGTGCATTCCGTGAGCGACCTCAAGGGCCTGAAGATCATCACCGGCGGCGGCAATTCGGGCAAGACGACGGCGACCAACTGGGCTTTGCTCCACGCCGGCCTTTCGATCCGCGACTATACGCCGCTGCCGGTGCGCTCGCGCGATGCCGCGGCCAAAGCGCTGAAGGAGGGCGAGGCCGATGCGATCATGGCCCACGAGCCGGACGCCGGCTTCTACGAATCGACCGGCGCGGCATTCGAGCTGGCCGATCTCGCGACTCCGGAAGGGACGCGCGCGGCGCTCGGCACCGTCTTCCCGTCGACCGCCCTCTATCTTCCGGCCCCCTATGTCGCCGCCCATCCCCGCGAGGTGAAGGCGCTCACCGCCGCCTTGCTGCGGGCGCTGCGGTTCATCGAGACCCACGATGCGGCGGCGATCGTCGCCGCGCTGCCGGCGAAGACCGGCGGCGCCGACCGCGCCGCCTTCATCCGCCAGATCGCGCTCGACAAGCATATGTTCGGCGGGACCGGCGCGATCGACCCGGCCGCCGCCGCCGCCGAGCTGAAGGCGATGGCGGCGCTCAACCCGGCTTATGCGCGGGTCAGGCTCGACGAGACCTACACCAACGCCTTCCTCGGAGGCCGTTGACCGCGACTCATGATGTTTCAGCCCGCTTCAGGCAGAGCAGACCTGGCCCTGTGGCAGAAGCCGAAAACGCCCTTGGAGGGGAACAGAAGAATGCGCATTCTCGTCAGCGCCGCAGCGGCGGCAATCGTCCTTCTCGCCACGTCCGCCGCCGCCGCCGTCCCCGCCGACCCCCCCGCCGGGCGGATGGTGGACGTCGTCCAGCCGACCGCGCCGACGAATAAGCCGCAGACCGACGCCCAGAAGAAGATCGGCATGGAGCAGGGGCGGCTGCTGCCGCCGCCCGAGCTGCTCCAGCCCAGCCTCGACCCCGCCTTGCCGGCCTACGTTCCGGCCAAGGCGCGGCTTCGCGGCCATTTCAAGGGCGCGGCGTCCGACGTGCTGGCCGTGCTGGTCCGGCGCTGGGCGGCGGCGTTCCGCAGATACCAGCCAAGCGTGGTCATCGACGTGCCGCCGCCTTATGCCGGCAGCCTCGGCGCGAAGGAGCTGGTGAAGCAGAATCTCGATTTCGTCTTCGTCTCGCGCGAGCTGAAGCCCGACGACATCAGCGATTTCCAGGCTAAGTTCGGCTATCCGCCGCTGAGCGTGCCGATCTCCGGCGGCAGCTACCGCGCCTATGGCGCGCTCGACGCGGTCGGCTTCATCGTCAACCGCGCCAATCCGATCGACCAGTTGAGCTTCGCCCAGCTGGACGCACTGCTCTCCACCACCCGCCATCGCGGCGGCGCCGCCATCGCCACCTGGGGCCAGCTCGGCCTCACCGGCGAATGGGCGGACAAGCCGGTCCACGTCTATGCGATCAAGCCCTGGAACGGCTTCGAGGAGTTCATCCGCCAGCGGGTGCTGAGCACGCCAGGGCAGCGCGGCGAATGGCGCAGGGACCTCGATTTCGCCGACGTCGTCTTCCCGATCGCGGGCTCGGTGGCGAAGGACCGCTACGCCCTGGGCTATACCGGCCTCGCCTATCTCGACGCGCCGGTGAAGGTGATCGCCCTCCAGGCCGAGCCCGGCGGGCCGGCGATCCCCGCCACCTACGAAGCGGTGGCAAGGGCCGATTATCCGCTCAGCCGGCTGACCTATTTCAACGTCAACAAGAAGCCGGGCGCGCGGCTGGACCCGGCGATCGAGGAGTTCCTCCGCTTCATCCTGAGCCGCGAAGGCCAGGCGCTGGTGCGCGAGCAGGGCACGTATATGCCGCTGCGCGCGGGGCAGGTCGGGCAGGGCCGGGCCCTGCTCACGCATTAGGCAGTGGGCGGAGCGCAACTCAGCCGCCGCACCCTGCTGGCCGGACTCGCGCTTTCGCCTTTGGCGGCGGCACACGCGGTCCGCCTCGCCGGCGAGATCCGAATCCTCGGCTATAACGACATGGCCGAGATGATCGCGGCGCTGGACGGCGCGTTCGCGGCGCTCCACCCCGGAATATCGTTCCGGACGGAGCTGGAGGGAACGCGCTTCGGCCCGGCGGCGCTGGCGGAGGGGAGGGCGCTGATCGCACCGATGGGGGCATTGTTCACGCCGCCGCAGCTCGCCGCCTATCGCGCCGTCGCCGGCCGCGACCCGGCGCGGTTCCGCATCGCCCATGCCTCGCTCAGCCCGAAGGCGCTGTCCGGCCCCAATGGCGTCTTCGTCCATCGCGACAATCCGCTGCAGGCGGCCGATTTGCCCGCCCTCGCCAGTTTGTTCACCCAGCCCGGCCCGCATCTTTGGGCCGAGCTCGGCGCCGGCGGAGCCCTTGCGGGCGCGACGATCAGGATCGCCGGCCTCTCCGCCGAGACGCCACTCGCGCTCGAGATGCAGGCCGCCGCCTTTCCGGGCCTGTCCTTCGCCGACGACGTAATGGGCTTCCACCAGTCGCGCGACGTGATCGCCTTTGTCGCGGCCGAGCCACGGGCGCTCGGCTTTGCCGCGCTCAACCGCGCTTCGGGTCCCGTCCGCGCGCTCGGCCTGCGTCGCCGGCCGGGCGCGCCGGCGCTGTTCGCGACCGAAGCGACCTTGCGCGCCGGTGCCTATCCGCTGGACCGGCACCTCTGGCTCTATGCCCGGCAGGATGCGCGCGGCCGCCTCGACTCCCGGGCCCGGGCCTATATCGCCTTCGCCCTCTCGCCGCGCGGCCAGGCGATCATCGGCGCGGGCTCGCTCGGCTATCTGCCGCTCGGCGCCGGGGAGCTCGAGCGCGAACGCGCCAGGCTCGGCTGATCCCGGCCCCGAGACGCCGGCCCTGCCTATACCGGAGCCGGCGCGCCTTCCGCGGGTTTCGCCGGGGCGCGGCGCCAGCCGCGGCTGAAGACCAGCACAAGGCTCGGCAGCAGGACGAGCACCAGCGGCGCGCCCATGCCGAGGCCGAAGATGATCGCCGTCGCCAGCGGGCGCTGCAGGCCCGATCCACGGCTGATCCCGAGCGCCAGCGGCATCAGCGTCAGGATCGCGATCAGCGCCGACATCAGGATCGGCCTGAGCCGCGCCTCGCCGGCCCGCAGCAAGGCCTGCGCGTCGATCGGCGCGTCGGGCTCGAGCTCGGCCAGATAGAAGATCGCAAGCTCGGTGATCATGCCGACGACCATGGTCAGGCCCATCAAGGCCGAGATGTCGAGCTCGATCCCCGTCGCCCACAGGCCGAAGAAGACCGCCGTCATCGACAGCAGGACCGTGCTGATCACCGCGGCGGTGAAGGCCCAGCGTTCGAACAGCAGGGTGAGCAGCAGGCTCGACAGCAGGAGCGCCGCGAGGAAGACCGTGGTCAGGTCGCGGAAGGACTGCTTCTGCTGGGCGTAGAGGCCGCCATAATCGACCCGGATCGTCGCCGGCAGATGGAGCGCGGCGACCTTGGCCTGCACGTCCCGGATGCCGGTGCCGAGATCCTTGCCCTCGAGCCGCGCCGTCACCGGGATGAACGGCGCGAGGTCCTCGCGGGTGATCTGGCGCTGGCCCGCCGCGATGGTGATCCTGGCGATCGCCCCGAGCGACACCATCCGGCCGTCGGCCGCCCGCAGCGGCAACGAGCCGAGCGCGTCGGCGCGGCGCCGCAGATCCTGCGGCAGGCGGACGCGGACGTTGATCGTCTGCTCGCCGGCGAGGACGCGGGTCGCGATCGTGCCGTCGATCTGCGCGCCGACCTGGGTCGAGACCGCGGCGGCGTCGAGCCCGGCAAGCGAAGCGGCGGCGCGATCGACGTTGATGATGATCGCATCGCCGGCGACCCGCAGGCCGTTATTGACCTCGACGATGCCGGGGATGGTTGCGATCCCGTCCGCGACCTTCTGGGCGGTCGCCTCGAGCTGGGCCTGATCGTCGCCGAACAGCTTCACCTCGATCGGCTGCGGCACCGCCGTCAGATCGCCGATCAGATCCTCCATCAGCTGCGCCGTCTCGACCTGGAGGCCGGGCACCTGCGCCTGCACCTTGTCGGCGACCTCGGTCATCACCTCTTCGATGTTGCGGCGGCTGCCGTTGTTGAGGCGGATGAAATAATCGCCCTCATCCGCTTCGGTGAGGCCGCCGCCGAGCTGGACGCCGGTCCGGCGCGAATAGCTGGTGACCTCGGGCGTCTCGCGGATGATCTTCTCGACCTGGCGCAGCAGCCGGTCGGTGTCGGTCAGAGCGGCGCCGGGCTTGGCCTTGTAGTCGAGGATGAAGCCGCCTTCGTCCATCTTCGGCATGAAGCCCGACTGGACGTGCATCCAGGAGAAGGTTCCGATCACCAGCAGCACGACAGCGATCAGGACGACGAACAGGCTCGGCCGGGCGAAGGCGCGCCGCGCCAGGCCGGCGTAATTCCGCCTCAGCCCGCCGACGAAGCGCTCGGCCTTGTCGGCCGATTCCGCGTCCTTGAGCGTCAGCCAGCGTTCGGCGACCAGAGGCAGGACGTAGCGGGCGTAGAGCAACGACACGCCGAGCGCCGCCACCATGGTGATTGCCAGCGCCTTGAAGAAGCCGCCGGTGACGCCGCTGATGAAGGCGAGCGGCACGAACACCACGATCGTCGCCATCGTCGATCCGAACAAGGGACGTGCCATCTCGCGCGCCGCTTCCAGCATCGACGGACGCCGGCGTTCCTGCCCGTGCTCGGCCTCCTGCAGGCGGCGCATGAGGTGCTCGAGCATGACGACCGCGTCGTCGACGACGAGCCCGACCGATGCGGCCATGCCGCCGAGCGTCATCATGTTGAAGCTCATGCCGAGCGCGTAAAGGGCGAGGCAGGTCGCCGCGAGCACCGCCGGCAGCAGGCTGGCGGTGATCACCATCAGCCGCCAGCTCCTCAGGAAGAGGAACAGCACCAGGCCGGCGAGGAGCGCGCCGAGCAGGATGGCGTCGCGCACCGCATTGGCGGCGCCCGTCACCAGCTCGGACTGGTCATAGAAGAAGGCGATCTTGACGTCGCTTCCCAGATTCGCGCTCTTCAGCCGCTCGTCGACCAGCTGGACCAGCTTGACCGCGTCGGCGGTCGGCGACTGGCGGATGTTGACGAGCACCGCGTCGGTGCCGTCGGAGGTGACCTTGGTCCAGGCCGGCGCGGGCGCGCGCCGGACGGTCGCGACCTGGCCGAGGGTGACGACGCCGCCATTCGCATTGGCGCCCGATTTGATCGGCACGGCGGCGATATCGGCCTCGCTGACGACCCGGTCTTCGACCAAAGCCAGATAGAGCCGGTGGCGATCCTCGATCTTGCCGACCGCGGCGACGCTGTTGGCGTTGCCGAGCGCGGTGGCGACGTCGGTGACGGTGAGCCCATAGCTCTGCAGCCGCGCCGGATCGACCTCGACCTCGATCTCGGGCGCCGACCCTCCGAGCACGTCGACGCCGGCGACGCCGGGAACCGTCGACAGCAGCGGCCGCAGCCTGAGATTGGCGAGCTGGGCAAGCTCGGTGCCGCTGTGGTTCCTCGACGTCAGCGACAGGCCGAGCACCGGGAAGATGGTCGGGTCCGACCGGCGCACGCTGAAGCGTGTGCCCTGGGGCAGATCGGGCAGGATCGTCGCCATCGCGCCCTGCGAGGCCAAAGTCGCCGCGACCATGTCGTCGCCCCAGCCGAAGGTCAAAGCGACTTCGGCCGAGCCGCGGCTGGTCGTCGACCTGATCCGCTGGACGCCGGGGATGGCGCGCATCGCGATCTCGGCCGGCCGCGTGATGTCCGCCGCCATCTGGCCGGCGTCGCGGTCGCCGGCGTCGATCGAGACGACGACGCGCGGATAGTCGATATGGGGGAAGAGGGTGACCGGCAGGCGCGTCGCCGCCACGATTCCGGCCAAGGTCACCAGGAAGACGGCGAGCCAGATCGAGCGGGCGTGCCGCTGCATCGCGCCCCTCATCGCGCCGCACTCGCGGGCCTGGCGCCTTCTTCGACCACCTTCATGCCGTCCTCCAGGGCGGTGCCGCCTTCGGTGACGACCCGCTCGTTGGGCTGCAGGCCCCTGAGGATCTGAATGCGGTCGCCCATCGAGTTGCCGGGGGTGACGTCGCGCTGGTGGGCGACGCCGTCCTTGACCACGAAGACGAAGGAACGGCCGCCGTCGTCGAGCAGGGCGCGATAGGGAATGGTGATGCCGCTGGTGGTGGCGGTGGTGGTGATCGCGGCCCGCAGCGGCTCGCCGGCGCCGAAGCCGCTGCCGGCGGGAAGGCGGGCATAGACCGAGGCCAGGCGGGTCGTCGCGTCGACCTGGGGGTCGACGCCGACCACCGTCGTCATCAGCGAAATGCTCCCATTGAGGGCGGAGACGCTGATCGGCTGGCCCGGATGGACTCGCGCCGCGAGCGCCGGATCGATCCCCAGCCGCGCGCGCAGCTCGCCCTGGGCGCCGAGCGTGGCGACGGTCGTCCCGGCCGGGACCAGATCGCCCAGCTTCGCCGTCAGGTTCTGCACCGTTCCGGCGACCGGCGCCCGCAGCACGAGCGTGCCGCCGCGCTGCCGCGTCATCGCCAGGGTCGCTTCGGCGGTGCGGGCGGCGGCGCGGGCGGTCTCGACGTCGCCATTGCTGACCAGCCCGTCCCGGCGCAGGCGCGCCGCGCGGGCCAGCGCGCTCCTGGCGGCCGCCGCGTCGCTCGCCGCCTTGGCCACGTCGAGGCGGGTGGTGGCGCTCGGCGACAGGATCGCGACCACCTGGCCGGCGCCGACCGCCGTGCCGGTGGGGGCGACGATCCGCGTGAGCGTCGCCTCGGCCTGGACGGCCAGGCCCCGCTGGTTGCCGGCCCCGGCCTCGGCGGCGCCGTAGACGACGACGTCGCCGCTGGTCGCGCCGAGGGTGGCGGGCGCGGTGCGCACCGTCGCCACCGGCGCCTCCGCCGTGGCGCCGTTATCGGCGCCGTTGTCGGCCGCATTGCCATCCGCCCCCCCGCTGCATGCGGCGAGAAGGGCCAGCGGGGCTATCGCCAGAAATATCTTCACTTGGTCCATCCTTCGCTTGGTCCGCCGGACAAGAGCTCGAGCGCAATCGTCTGCTCGGCGATCTGCTGGTTGAGCTGGAGAAGCGCGACCTCGCGGTCGCGATAGGCCTGGGCCGCGGTCTCGGCAGTGGCCGTCGGAAGATCGCCGCGGCGCGCCGCCCGCTGCGTCGCTTCGGCGTAATTGCGCAGCGCCGGCAGATGGGACAGCAGCTGGCTCCGCTGGGCCCGCAGCGCCATGATGCCGTTGCGCGCGGCGGCGATTTCCGCCCGGGTCTGGAACAGCCGCGCCTCATATTCGGCCTTCAGCTGCTCCCGGGTCGCCCGGGCGATGGCGATGTTGCCGCGATTGCGGTTCCACAAAGGCAAGGTGAAGCCGATGGCGGGACCGATCGTCTTGTTGTTCGCCGTATCTCTCACGCCAACCAGCGTCAGCGACAGGTTCGGGAACTGCTCGAGGACCGCCTTGTGGAGCCCCGCTTCGGCGGACTCATAGCCCGCGCGCAGCGCCTGGAGATCCAGCCGGCGCTCGACTGCCTGGCCGACCAGGATCTCGGCCGGGGGCGGCACGGGGCTCTCGGCCGGCGGCGCCAGCCGGACCATTGTCTCCGGGGGAAGACCGAGCTGCTTGTTGAGGTCGGCTCTTGCCGTCGCCAGATCGGCCTGGGTGGTGTGAAGCTTGGTCCGCGCGTCGAGCAGGGCTTGGCGCCGCACGTCGAGCTCGGTCGCGCTGACGTCGCCCCGGCCGGCGGCGCGCGCCACCGCGGCGAACAGGCTCTCGGCCGATTGGGCGCTCGCCTCGGCGACCCGCAATTGCTGCTCCAGCGCGAGCACCCGGACTCCCTGGAGCCGCGCCTGCCCGGCCGTGTTCCACTCCGCCCAGGCGATGTCGAGCCGGACCTGGCGCTTGGTCGCCGCGCTGGCCTGCCGCGTCACCCCGCGGGTGCGCAGCTGGGTGAGGTCGAAGCCGAGCTGGGCGCCGTAGCCGTTGAACGGATCCGGCCCGGACAGCCTCTTGTCGAAGCTCGCCTGGAAACTGGGGTCCGGAATCAGGCCCGCGGCAAAGGCCTGGGCGTCGGCGACGCCGGCCTTCGTCCGCTGGGCCTTCAGATCGGGATTCTCGATGACGGCAATGATCGCGAGCGCGTTCGGAGTCAGCGGCTGGCCGAGGTCGATCGGCTGGGGCGTCAGATAGGGCCGGTCGATCTTCTGCGCCTCGACCGAGAGGATCGCGGGATTGGGCGAAGCGAGGATATCGACCGGATTGCCGAGCGGCTCGGGCGCATAATGGGCGCAGCCGGCGAGCAGCGCCGCCATGAAGCAGGAGAGGGCGATGCGCTTCATCGCGCGACCCTCGGCAGCGTGACCATCAGTTTCACTCCCGGGCGATTGTCTTCGATTCGTGCGTCGCCGCCATGCGCCCGCGCGATCGCCGCGACCAGCGAGAGGCCGAGGCCGTGGCCGGGGGTCGAGCGGCTGCGCTCGAGGCGGATGAAGCGGCCGAATACGCGCTCGCGCTCGTCCGCCGGAATGCCGGGGCCATGGTCCTCGATCACCAGCTCGGCGGCGTCGCCGGCCGTGGTAAGCGAGATGCCGATTTCGGTCCCGGGCGGGGTGTGGCGAAGCGCGTTGTCGAGGACGTTGACGCAGAGCTGCGCCAGCAGCTCGCGATTCCCCTCGACGATCACATCCGGTTCGATGCGGGAGGCCAGGCGGTGCCCGCTATCCTCGACCGAAGGCCGGTAGCTGTCCGCCATGTCGAGCGCCAAGGCGCTGAGATCGAGCCGGTCGCGGCGGACGCCCGCGCCGCCGGCCTCGACCTCGGAAATACCGAGGATCGCTCCGAACAGGACGAGCATGTCGTCGCTATGCTCGATCGCGTCGGTCATCACCTCCTTGAGCGAAGCGGCATCGCCGCCGCCGGCGACGCCGAGCTCCAGCTTCTGGCGCAGGCGGGTCAGCGGCGTGCGCAGATCGTGGGCGATGTCACCGGACACTTGGCGCAGATTGCCGAGCAGGGCCGCGATCCGCTCGAGCATCAGGTTGAGGGTGCCGGCGAGGCGGTCGAACTCGTCGCCGCTGCCGCTCAGCGGCACACGCTGCGCCAGGTCGCCGGCGATGATGGCATTGGCCGTCCGGTCGATCGACTCCATGCGCCGGCGCAGGGCCCGGCCGAGCACGAAGGCGCCGCCGATCCCGATCGCGGCGATCACCCCGAACGCGGCGACGAACAACGGGATCATATGCGCGTCGAGCTCTTCGATCGCCTCCGGATCCGCTCCGACGACGAGCATCCCGCCGTCCGCCGTGCGCGCGCTGAACGTGCGGGTCTCGTCGGTCTCGCCGCTCGGCTTGGCGAATTGCACGCCGGACCAGCCGGCCGGGATCGGGCCGGCGACCGGTTGACCGGCGACGAGGCGGCCCCGCCTATCCAGCAAGGCGTAGCGCATATCGCCATGCTCGTACGCGGCGCGGTCGGCGATGACGGCGGGCAGGCTCGATCCGGCCGCCTCGCGCAGGACGGAGCTGCGTTCGGTGACGACCCGCTGATCGAGGTCGTGGCGCAGCTCGGTATGGATCGCCCAATAGATGCCGCCGCCGAGCGCCACCGTCAGCAAGGTGAACGCCACGCTGAAGAAGAAGGCGAAGCGGAAGGCGGTGGAGGAACGCAGCCTAGACATCGATCAGATAGCCCGAGCCGCGCACGGTCTGGATGACGTCGCGCTCGAAGCCGGCATTGAGCTTCGAGCGAAGACGGCTGATATGGGTTTCGACGATGTTGGTCTTGGGATCGAAGTGGAAGTCCCAGACCCGCTCGAGCAGCATCGTGCGGGTGACGATGCGGCCGGCATTGCGCATCAGCTCCTCGAGCAAGGCGAATTCGCGCGGCTGCAGCTCGACGCGCTGGCCGCCGCGGCGGACCTCGCGCTTGAGCAGGTTCATCTCGACGTCGCCGGCCTGGAGCATCGTCTCGGCGGCGGCGACGGCCGGGCGCCGCGCCAGCGCGTTCAGGCGCGCGGACAGCTCGGTGAAGGCGAACGGCTTGACCAGATAATCGTCGGCGCCGGCGTCGAGGCCCTCGACCCGATCCTCGACGCGGGCCAGCGCGGTCAGCATCAGCACCGGGGTCGCGACGCCGGCGGAGCGGATCGAGCGCAGCACGGTCATGCCGTCCAGGCCGGGCAGCATCCGGTCGATGATGATCGCGTCGAACGGCTCGACGGTGGCGAGGAACAGGGCTTCCCGTCCGTCCGGCGCGACGGAAACGGAATGGCCGAGCTCGCGCAGCCCGCGTTCGATATAGGTCCGGGTCTCGGCGTCGTCCTCGACCACCAGCACCTTCAGCACGATCGTCCTCCCTGTTCCTCCGCTCTTACGCAGGGACCGGATTGGGATCCTTTGTCCCCTGCTATACAAATCTTCAATGTTGGCGGCGCGGCCGTCGCCTGCCCGCAGCGACGGAAAAAAGCCGGCGGGGGGAGTTGGCGGGGGAGCCTGCACAGCCCGCACCCCGCCCTTTCTGACAGCAATTTCCAAGGCCGGGAGCCTCTAGCCGAGGCTGGTGGCGTAGTTGGAGAGCCAGCACCAGATGGCAGCGCCCCAGGCGACCAGGATGAATGCGAAGAGCAGCCGGTCGAGCAGCGCGCCGACGGCTTCGGACCGTGTCGCGGCGGCCGCGCCGGGCCCGTGGGGGCGTCCGGCCGGCATGATCTGCGTGGCGGCGGAGTCCGGCATGAAAATCCTCTCCCTTCGCGTCCGCGGCTTTTTTGCCGGGTTCGCGAAGGAGCATGGCCGACGAACCTGACGCGCGCCTGAAACCGAGCCGAAACGGTTTCCAGGCTGCGGAGGCGGCATTCGCGCCATTGACGGAATCGCCGGCGCTCGCCAGATGACGCGGCCGTCGCGACCCTGGGAGGATATCCGATGCTGGCCCTCGTCCTCCTGCTCGCCTCGTCGCCAGCGCCGCCGTCGGTCGCGGCCGATGCCTGGGCGGCCGAGGGGCGGCCGACGCCGCCGCCGGAGGGGCGGCGCGCGATCCTCGACAAGGGCCTTGCCGATTATCGTCCCGCCGCGCCGGGCCTGCGCGGCCGCCTCGAAGGCAGCGCGCCGGCGATCCTGCCGCAGCTGGTGAAAAGCTGGGTGGCGCGGTTCGCGGCGCTTCAGCCCGGCATCGCGGTCGACGTGCCGCCGCCTTACGAGCCGCCGCAGGGCGCGATGTCGTCGCGGCTCGCCGCCTTCCTGGCGGGCCGGCTCGACTTCGCCTTCCTGTCGCGGACGATGGCGGCGAGCGACGTGCGGGCATTCCGCCGGACCCATGGCGGCGATCCGCTGGTGATCCCGGTGGCGAATGGCAGCTGGCGCCAGTTCGGCTTCGTCGACCCCGTCGCCTTCATCGTCAACGCGGGCAACCCGGTGCGCGGGCTCTCCTTCGCGCAGCTCGACGCCCTGCTCTCGCAATCCCGCCGGCGCGGCCTCGCTCCGTTGCGGAGCTGGGGCGATCTCGGGGTTCGCGCCTGGCGGGACCGGCCGGTGCACGTCATCGGCGCGGCATCCTGGGCGGGCGAGGATTCGGCGCGCGGGGACGTGGTCCGGGAACGAATCCTGCTCGGCGGCGGCTGGCGGACGGATCTCGCCGGCAGCGCCGCGAGTGGCACCGAGGCGGACGTCCCGGCCAGAATCGCCCGGGATCCGCTCGCCATCGGCTTCACCGGCCTCGGGCATCTGGTCGCGGGGACCCACGCGGTCCCGCTCAGCGCCGGTCCGCGCGGCGCCTACGTCGGTCCCACCTTCCAGTCGGTCGCGCGCGGTCTCTATCCGCTGAGCCGCACGGTGGATCTGGTCGTGGCTCGAGCGCCGGGACAATGCCTCCGGCCGGAGCTGCTCGCCTTCGTCGAATATCTGCTGAGCCGGCAGGGCCAGCAGGTCGTGGTGCGGCAGGGGACTTTCCTGCCGCTGACGGCGGCGCAGGCACGGGAATCGTGGCGGCGCGCATCCGCCTGCGGCGCCGCCGCACCCGCCCGCATCGGCGGCAAGCCGCGGCCATCGGGACGAGGCGGCTGAGCTGTCCTGGGCCAGCCGGTCGCCTGCCGATGGCACGATTGCGGCGGGCCGTTGCGGGCGCGCCACACTTTGTGTCGCGTTTCTGACGGCGGCGAAAAACCGCGTATAAGTGCCGGCGTCTAAATCCCATTATGTTGATGGAAACAGTCCCTTTGGACGACAAGAACGGCATCCTGATCGTCGACGACGACGAGTCGCTGCGCAGCCTGATCGGCAATTTCCTCACCGGCCACGGCTATACGGTGTTCGAGGCCGATGGCGGCCAGTCGATGCGCAAGATCCTCGAACGCGAGACGGTCGACGTCGTCGTGCTCGACGTGATGATGCCCGGCGAGGACGGCCTGTCGCTCGCCCGCACCCTCTCGGCCCGGCGCGACCTCGGCATCATCATGGTCTCCGCATTGGGCAGCGAGACCGACCGAATCATCGGACTGGAGGTCGGCGCCGACGATTATCTCCCCAAGCCGGTATCGCCGCGCGAGCTTCTGGCGCGGATCAGGGCGGTCCTGCGCCGGCAGCACCAGCATGAGGAGGCCGAGGATCCCGGCGGGGCCTATGCCTTCGAAGGGTGGACGTTCGACGTCATCCGCAGGGTGCTGCGCGATCCGTTGAGCGTGATCATCAGCCTCTCCGACGGCGAGTTCTCGCTGCTGAGGGTGTTCGTCGAGCGCCCCCAAAGGGTGCTCAGCCGCGACCAGCTGCTGGAATATTCCCGCGGCCCCGACAGCGACGCCTTCGACCGGGCGATCGACACCCAGGTGAGCCGTCTCAGGCGCAAGCTGGGGACGCGCACGCCGACCGAGCTGATCCGCACCGTCCGCAGCGAAGGCTATATGTTCCTGGCCAAGGTTTCGAGGCGGTGACGGCGAAGCGGCTGGCGATGCCGCGGTCGATCCTCAGCCATACCCTGTTGCTGACGGGCGGCATGGTCGTGCTGCTCACCGCCCTCAACCTCGGCATTATCCTGTTGCGCCCGCCGCCGAGGGACGAGCCGGTCTCAGCCTATGAAGTGTCGCGGCTGCTGAGGGGCGAACCGATCGCCCAGCAGCGGACCTCGATCCGCCAGAGCCTGTCGGCGACGCCGCCGTCTTTGGGGCCGCCCTCCGTCTCCGATTCGCTGGTCACGCTCGCCGTCGCCCATCAGCTCGGCCTCGCAACCGGGGATGTGCGGCTGCGCGTCGCGTCGCGGCGCCACGCGCGCTTCCGTGCCGACGCCGGACGGGAGCGGCGCGAGCTGGCCGCTTACGGCATCGACAGGTTCGATCCGGTGATCTTCGGATCCTTCACGGCTGCGGCCCGGCTGCCGGACGGCCGGTGGCGGATCCTGTCGCATGTGGAAAGCGATTCGATCGCCGGCTGGCAAATGGGCACGGCGCTGCGGATCCTCATCGCCCTGCTGGTCGCGGTGCCGATCGCCTGGCTTTTCAGCAAGCGGATCGCGCGGCCGATCCGGGCCTTCGCCGAGGCGGTCGAACGGGTGGGCGGACAGCAGCAGGTCGCGCCGGTCGAGGTCGGCGGGCCGTCGGAGATCAGGCTGGCCGCGGCGGCGGTGAACGACATGCAGACACGGATCGGCCGCTACATCGCCGAGCGCACCTCGGTCGTCGGCGCGCTCGCCCATGATTTGCGGACGCCGCTGTCGCGGCTGCACTTCCATCTCGCCGCGGCGCCGGATGCGGTGCGGTGCAAGGCGGAGGGCGAGATCGCGGAGATGGAGCAGATGATCGCCGCGACGCTCGAATTCGTCGAGAACGAGACACGCGAGCGGCCGCGCGAGGCGGTCGACCTGTCTCTGCTCGTGGAGGGCGTCGTCGACGACCTCGCCGATCTCGGCCGCAATGTCTCGCTCGGCAGCGTCGCCCCCGCCATCGTCGTCGGCGACGCCATCCTGCTCAAGCGGCTGTTCGCGAACCTGATCAACAATGCCGTCACCTACGGGCAGCGGGCGACGGTGACGATCGCGGCGCGGGACGGGGAGGCCGTGGTCGAAGTGCTCGACGAAGGTCCCGGCATGTCCGTGCTCGACCTCGAACGCGCCTTCGAGCCTTTCTACCGCGCCGAATCGTCGCGCAACCGGTCCACCGGCGGTATGGGCCTCGGCCTCGCCATCGTCCGCGCCGCGGCGGAGCGGCACGGGGGCGACGTCAGGCTCGCCAACCGCCCGGAGGGCGGCCTGTCCGCGCGGGTGAGGCTGCCGACCCTGTAATGTTTCCGCCCCGTCCCCCGCATCGACCGCCACATTGCGCCACAATCGCGGAATAATGCTGCAACACCGGCCGGCCATGACCGGCGCATGTTGACCATCATCGGCCGCAGCCCCCGGCGCGTTCCGGGCCTTGGTCCCGGCCTCTCGAAGGCGGCGCTCCTCTCCGTCCTGGCGATCGCTTCGCCGGCGGCGGCGGAGATACCGGAGCGGACGACGAACCTCCTCGTCTATGGCGACGATCCCTGTCCCTCCTCGACCGACGAGGAAGTCGTCGTCTGCGCCCGCAGGCCGGAGAACGAGCGTTACCGGATTCCCAAGCCGCTCCGCGACAAGGAGCGGCGTACCGACCCGGCGAGCACGTCCTGGGCGTCGCATTGGGCGGGCGTGGAGGACATGACGCGCTACACGCGCCCGGACAGCTGCTCCCCGGTCGGCAGCTTCGGCTTTACCGGCTGCACCCAGGCGATGCTGCGCCAATGGTGGCAGGAGCGGCGCGCCGCCGGCAGCACGCAACCCTGACCTTTCCGGCCGGCGGCCGGCTGCACATCGTTCGCGGCGATCGTCAGCCCGGCAGGAGGGCGCGCAGCACGGGCTCGAAAATCCTCAGCGAACGGGCGACGGGCCGGGGCAGCCGGGCGATCAGCAGCGAGAGGAAGCGAAGCGACATACCGGCTCTCCGGGAGACGGAAGTGAGCCGGCAGGATGCGGGCCGGCCCACTTCAACCAATGCGGCAGGAGGGAGGAGCGCCCGCCGACCCGTTCGTCCTGGAGCCCGATCTTGGCCCGGCAATGGCCCGATCGTGGCGAGCCCGGTCAGGGACGTCACATCCCGGCACAGATATGGGCGGCCCGCCGCGCCGTCCGTTCCGAAGCAAGCGCGGCGCCTGTAGGATCGGCCTCCGCCACTTGCCGCGCCGCCACAGGAAAGGATCCGCGATGCACAATCTGAAAAGCTTCGGCTATTTCGTCTCGACGATCAGCGTCTTCCTCCTCGCCACGGTGTCGTGGCCCAGGGCGAAGGAAAGTCCATTCCTGATCGCCTGCCTGGCCGGCGGGGTGCTGACGTCGATCCTCGGCATGTTCTGCCGGTGGCTGAGCTACGAGATCGAGGAGCGGCGGAAGGCCCGGTGAAGCCGAAAAGCCGGGACCGACGGGTTGCCGCATTCGCGCGAGTGGCAAATCGCGCGGCATTGCGGCTAGCAGTCCCTGTTACCGCATTGCGTTTTGCGAAAAGCCGGTCGCCACCTTTTCGCGCAATGCTCTAGGTTGCGCCGAACGATCCGGAGCCGATCATGCGCCTTCCCTTCGCCGCTTTCGCTCTCGCGCTGCTGGCCGCGGCCGTCCCGGCCCGGGCCGCGCCCGCCGACGATTTCCACCGCCTGCTCGCCGACCATTATCGATGGCTGCTGCGCGAGAATCCGGTGCAGGCGACGGCGTTCGGCGTGCGCGACTATGACGACCGGCTCGACGATCCGAGCCTCGCCGCCGCCGACCGCCGCGCCGCCGAGGCCGCCGCCTTCCTCGCCCGGCTCGACCATATTCCAGCGGCCTCCCTGTCGCCGGAGGACCGGACCAACCGGGCCATCCTCCGACGTTCGCTCGGCGATGTGATCGAAGGCAATCTTTTTCCCCAGCGGACGATGCTCTTCACCACTTATTCGGGCTGGCAGCAGAATGTTGCCGACCTTGCCAATGTCGTGCCGCTGCGGACCAAGGCGGATTTCGACTCCTATCTCGCCCGCCTCGCCGCTTATCCCAGGCTCAACGACGCGGCGCTGGCGGTGACCGCCGAAGCGGTGCGCGGCGGTTACACCTTGCCCTGCTCGGTGCTCGCCAATTACGAGCGGACCATCGCCGGCGTCATCGCCGAGGATCCGGCCAGGTCCCGCTTCTACGAGCCCTTCGCCGGGGCGCGGCCGGCGGGCGTCGGCGAGGCGGACTGGGCGGCGATGCAGGGGCGGGCGCGGCGGCTGATCGCCGACGTGCTGAACCCGGCCTATGCGAAGCATCTCGCCTTCTACCGGACCGATTACCTGCCCCATTGCGCCCGTTCGGACAGCGTCTCGGCGCAGCCCGGCGGCCGCGCCTGGTACGCCTTCCGCGTCCGGCAGGAGACGACCACCGACCTCAGCCCCAAGCAGATCCACGCCATCGGGCTCGGCGAGATCGCCCGGATCGATGCCGAGATGGACAAGGTCGCGCGCCAGGCCGGCTTCGCCACCCGCGCCGGCTTCATCCGCGAGCTGCGCACCAATCCCGCTTATTATGCCAGGACGCCGGCGGAGCTGATGGCGGCGGCGGCGCTGACCGCCAAGACCATCGACGGCAAGATGCCGGGCCTGTTCGGCCGGCTGCCGCGGCTGAGCTACGGCATCCGCGCCATCCCGGCGGAAACGGCGGAAGGCACGACCACCGCTTATTACCAGCCCGGATCGCCGGCGGCCGGGATCGCCGGCACCTATTACGTCAACACCTCGAAGCTCGACCAGAGGCCGCTCTGGGAGCTGCCGGCGCTGACCGCGCATGAGGCGGTGCCCGGCCATCACCACCAGATCGCGCTGCAGCAGGAGCTCGACCTGCCGCCCTTCCGGCGCAATTTCAGCTTCTTCACCGCCTTCACCGAAGGCTGGGGCCTCTATGCCGAGAGCCTCGGCGAGGAGATGGGCCTTTACGACACGCCGGCCAGGAAGATGGGCCAGCTCTCCTACCAGGCGTGGCGGGCGTCGCGGCTGGTGGTCGATACCGGCATCCACGCTCTGGGCTGGGACAAGGCGCGCGCCGTCGCCTTCATGCGCGAGCATACGGCTTTGTCGGACGCCAATATCGACGCCGAGGTCAATCGCTACATCAGCTGGCCCGGCCAGGCGCTCGCCTACAAATTGGGCGAGCTCAGGATTCGCGCGTTGCGGGCGCGGGCGGAACGGGAGCTCGGGCCCAAATTCGACCTCCGCCGCTTCCACGACGCGGTGCTCGGCCAGGGATCGGTGCCGCTCGACGTGCTCGACGCGCAGATCAGCGAGTGGATCGCGGCGGAGAGGACAAGGTAAGCCAGCTTGGTGATAGCTAAGGGCATGAGGCGCTGGCTCCGGGACCAGACTGAAGCGGTTACATGAATAAGCCCCTCTCCCTTCGAGGGGAGAGGATACGAAGCCTTAGCGGCTGTGCCGCTTAGGCGGAGTTGGTGAGGGTGACACTGTAAGAGACTATTCTCGGGTGCTGTCACCCTCACCCAATTTCGACTAGGCGGCAGAGCCGCCAAGTCTCCATATCCCTCCCCCATCCAGGGGGAGGGGCTAGCGGGGGCGTGCCGGCGACGACGAGCAGGCCCCTACGGCGCCGGCGCCGCGCCGCTTTGCGCCTGGCGGCGTTCCGCGCGGGCCTCGGAGAGCATCTTGGCGAAGCAGCCGGTCCAGCCGCCGGGACCGACGGTCGAGCAGCTCTGGATGCCGGTGCGGCCGACATATTCGAGGCTCTGGGCCCGCTCCGCCCAGCTCTGGCTGGCGGGATCGGTGCTCGGCGCGTCGCGCAGCTCCTTGGGGATGCGGTAGCGTTCGGTCTCGGGCTTGCGCGCGCAGACGACGATATCCTCGCCGCCGGCGCCGCGGGGGCAGGGGTCGTTGCCGTAGACTATGACGCGGCTGATCCGGTCCTGCTGCGCGGCGGCGGGCGCGGCGAGACCGGCGGCGAGCGCGGCGGCCGTGACGATGATGGACAGGGCGGCTTTCATCACCGGCCTCCTTTCTCTCTCAGGCATTGCGCGAAAAGGTGGAAACCGGCTTCTCGCAACGGCAATGCGGCAACAACAACTCAGGAAGAAGGCGGGGGCGGGGCCTTTGTTCCCTATTTCGGCGCCGCCGCCGGATGCTCGGCGCTCTCGGCCGCCTGTTCGGCGTCGATGCGCTTGTTGCGGTCGTCGCGCGCCTGCTCGATCATGCGGACCATGTTGACGTCGCTCTGGCCGCGCTCGGCCCGCGCCTCGCGCACCATCTTGTTGAAGCAGCCGGTGAAGCCGCCCGGGCCGACCGGCGAGCAGCTGCCGATGCCGGTGCGGCCGACATATTCGAGGCTCTCGGAGCGGGCGCCCCAGGCCTGGTTCGCGGGATCGTTGGGATCGCCCCTGAGGGTCGGCGGGATGCGGTAGCGCTCGCTTTCGGGCTTGCGCGCGCAGACGACGATGTCGTCGCCCTGGCCGCGGGGGCAGGGGTCGTTGCCGTAGACGATCAGCGCGTTGACCCTTTCCTCGCCCTGGGCCGGCGGCGCGGCCGAGGCGGCGGAGAGGCCGAAGCCGGCCGCGGTGATGGCGGCGGCGGCGAGGAAGATGCGCTTCATCGGATCAGATCCTTTTCGAAAGTTCGATAGCGACACGGCAGCCCGCGCGGATCAGGCCGGACAGCAGGGGATAGCCGAATGTATCCTCGGCGCCGGCGGCGATGGCGGTGTCGCGATGCTCGAGCTCCTCAGCCTGGAAATCGGCGATGGTCGCGCCGAGATCGGGCTCGTCCTCGCCCAGCGCGCGGCGCTGCTCGGCATAATGGCGGTCGATCTCGGTCTCGACGGCGGCGGTGCAGGCCATGGCGGCATTCGGCCCCAGCAAAGCGGTGGCCGCGCCGAGCGCAAAACCGGCGGCGTGCCAGAAGGGCTGGAGCAAAGTCGGCCTGAGGCCGCGCTCGACCATCATGTCGTCGAAGCGCCTGAGATGCTTCTCCTCCTGCGCCAGCATCCTCGAAACGACGCGCGCGGCGGGGTGGGTGCCGAGCACGGCGAGCTGGCCGCAATAGATGCGGGTCGCGCCATATTCGCCGGCCTGGTCGACCCGGATCATCGAGGCGATGTCGGGGCGCTCGTCGCCCGGGCGCCACCGGGGGGCCGCGGCCGGGGCGGCGGGCGGTGCGGCGCCGGCGCTCATGCCTGCGCCCGGGGGCGGCCAAGGGTCCGGACCCGCTGCCGGCAATGGCCAGGATCGCCCGGAGAAGGGCACCGGCAAGGAGTGGTGTGCAGGGCGGGCTGGTTGCCCGCACAAGCGCCGCGACGTAGCCGGTGCCCTTCTCCGGGCGACCGCGAAGCGGCGAGGCGGAGACACGGCCATGGCGTCGTTGCTCGTCGGTCACGATGGTTCACCATCGCTCGCTCCTCGCGCCTAGCCCTGACCACCTCTCCGCCTCGTCATGGCCGTTGCCGGTAGTGGGTCCGGACCCTCATGCCGAAGAGCGGGTCCGCGCGGCCTTTCTGACCCAGGCGGATTGGTGCGACAGGATCGGCGCGCCGTTCACGGCTTTGCTCTGCCGCCTGCTCGGCGAGCGGATCGACCG
>JAXDOV010000192.1:0-3734 GCA_034668705.1 Sphingomonadales bacterium | reverse complement strand
GGCTTCGGCGACATCAACCAGCACGGCATGGAAGGCGTCAGGTTCTGGACCAAGACCAAGACCGTCACCCAGCGCTGGCCCGACGGCTCGGCCACGGGCGAGAATGCATTCGTCATCCCGACCATGGGGTAAACGCTCCTCCCCGGAACGGGGAGGGGGACCGCACGGAGTGCGGTGGAGGGGCCCGGCGCCAGGTGCGAAGCCCCCTCCACCATGCTTCGCATGGTCCCCCTCCCCGTTCCGGGGAGGAATTTCTGCTGCTAGAGACCTGTCATGACCCAGTTCGACCTCACCGACGAGCAGCGCCAGATCCAGGAGATGGCGCGCGCCTTCACCGCCGACGCGATCACGCCGCATGCGGCGGAATGGGACGAGAAGCACATCTTTCCGAAGGACGTGATCCGCCGGGCGGCGGAGCTCGGCTTCGGCTCGATCTACGTCAGCGAGGAGAGCGGCGGCATCGGCCTGGGCCGGCTCGAGGCGGCCCTGATCATGGAGGCGATGGCCTATGGCGACCCCTCCACCTCCGCCTTCATCTCGATCCACAATATGGCGGGCTGGATGATCGACCGCTTCGGCTCCACGGCGGTGAAAGAGAAATATCTGCCGTCGATGGTGACGATGGAGCGGATGGCCTCCTATTGCCTCACCGAGCCGAGCTCCGGCTCCGACGCGGCGGCGCTGAAGACCAAGGCGGTGAAGGACGGCGACGGCTACATCGTCTCCGGCTCCAAGGCCTTCATTTCGGGCGGCGGCGAGAACGAGATCTACGTCACCATGGTCCGCACCGGTGCCGAGGGACCGAAGGGCATTTCCTGCCTGGTGATCGAGAAGGATATGCCCGGCGTCAGCTTCGGCGCGCAGGAACGCAAGCTCGGCTGGCATTCGCAGCCGACCGCGCAGGTCAATTTCGACGAGGTCAGGGTGCCGGCGGAGAATCTGGTCGGCGGCGAGGGCGAAGGCTTCCGGATCGCGATGATGGGGCTGGACGGCGGCCGGCTCAACATCGGCGCCTGCTCGCTCGGAGGCGCCCAGCGCTGCCTGGACGAAGCCGTCGCCTATACCAGGGAGCGCAAGCAGTTCGGCGCGGCGATCGCCGATTTCCAGGCGACGCAATTCACCCTCGCCGACATGGAGACCGAGCTGCAGGCCGCCCGCACCCTGCTCTACGCGGCGGCGGTGAAGGTCACCGAGAACGCCCCCGACAAGACCCGCTTCGCCGCCATGGCGAAGAGGCTGGCGACCGACACCGGCTCCTCGGTGGTCGACCGCGCGCTCCAGCTGCACGGCGGCTACGGCTATCTGATGGACTATCCGATCGAGCGCTTCTGGCGCGACCTGCGCGTCCATTCGATCCTGGAGGGCACCAACCAGATCATGCGCGTCATCATCGCCCGGGACATGCTGCGCCAGTGAGCGATGTCCTGACGCCGATCGAGGGCAAGGTCGGCCGGCTCCGCCTCGACCGGCCCAAATCCCTCCACGCGCTGACCAGGGAGATGTGCAGCGCGATGATCGCGGCCCTGCTCGACTGGCGCGACCGGCCGGAGGTGGAGGCGGTGATGCTGGACCATGCGGAGGGCCGCGGCTTCTGCGCCGGCGGCGACGTCGTCGCCATCGCCCGCAGCGGCGCCGGCGACGGCGCCGAGGCGCGCGCCTTCTTCCACGAGGAATATCGGCTCAACCACCTGCTCTTCACCTATGCCAAGCCGACCATCGCCTTCATGGACGGGATCGTCATGGGCGGCGGCGTCGGCATCTCGCAGCCCTGCCGCTATCGTATCGCCACCGAGAATACCCGCTTCGCCATGCCGGAGACGACGATCGGCCTGTTCCCCGACGTCGGCGGCGGCTGGTATCTCGCCCGCCTGCCGGGCCGGGTCGGCATCTTCCTGGCCCTCACCGGAGCGCGGCTCGACGGCGCCGAATGCCTCCATCTCGGCCTCGCCACCCATTATGTCCCGTCGCTCGCGCTGGACGACCTCAAGGCGCGGATCGCCGCCGAGCCGCAGCGGCTGGAAGCCCTGCTCGACGAACATGGCGCGCCGCCGCCGCCCGCCCGCATCGCCGAAAACCGCGAGCGGATCGACCGCCTGTTCGCCGCCGACGATTTCGAGACGATCCTCGCCGCATTGGCGGCGGACGGCTCGGACTGGGCGCAGACGGAACTGGCGACCTTGCGGGCCAAGAGCCCGCAGGCCTGCAAGGTGTCGCTGCGCATCCTCTATGACGGCGCGCGGGTCCAGGATTTCGCCCATGAGATGAAGCAGGAATATGCGGTGGCGAGCCGGGTCGTGCAGCGCCACGATTTCGTCGAGGGCGTGCGCGCTTTGCTGATCGACAAGGACAATCGGCCGCGCTGGGAGCCGCCGACGCCGGAGGCGGTCACCCAGCATCTGATCGACACGATCTTCGCGCCGATGCCCGAAGGAGAGGAATGGACGCCGCTGTGACGAATATCGTCACCCCGGACTTGATCCGGGGTCCACCTTCTTCTTTGGGAAGCGAAACAGGCAAGGTGGATGCCGGATTAGGTCCGGCACGACGGAGAATTGATATGACCTACGAGAACATCCTGGTCGAGCGGAGAGGCGCGGTCACCCTGATCACGCTCAACCGCCCGAAGGCGCTCAATGCGCTGAACAGCCTGGTGCTGACCGAGCTGATCCACGCCTTCGCCGCTTACGATGCGGATGACGGCCAGCATTGCGCCGTGCTGACCGGAAGCGAACGCGCCTTCGCCGCCGGCGCCGACATCAAGGAGATGTCGAGCCGGGGCTTTGCCGAAATGTATGCGTCCAACTTCTTCGCCGGCTGGGAGAAGGTGACGGCGACGCGCAAGCCCTGGATCGCCGCCGTTGCCGGCTATGCCCTGGGCGGCGGCTGCGAGGTGGCGATGATGGCCGATTTCATCATCGCCGCCGACAACGCCCAGTTCGGCCAGCCCGAGATCAAGCTCGGCGTCACCCCCGGCATGGGCGGCTCCCAGCGCCTGACCCGCGCCGTCGGCAAGGCCAAGGCGATGGAGATGTGCCTTACCGGCCGGATGATGGGCGCCGAGGAGGCGGAGCGTTCCGGCCTGGTCGCCCGGGTGGTGCCGGCGGAGACGCTGCTGGACGAAGCGCTGGCGACGGCGGCGGCGATCGCGTCGATGGCCCCGCTCGCCGCCATCGCCACCAAGGAGATGATCGACGCCGCCTTCGAGACCGGTCTCGCCCATGGCATCGTCTTCGAGCGCCGGCTGTTCCACGGCCTGTTCGGCACCGAGGACCAGAAGGAAGGAATGAGCGCCTTCGTCGACAAGAGGAAGGCGGACTGGAAGGGGCGCTGACGTTCATCCCTCTCCCCTTGTGGGAGAGGGACGCGAAGACTTGGCAGCTTGCTGCCTGGTCGTAGCTGGGTGAGGGGTAGGCTGCCGCCGGCAGCCTGCGAAGCTTCGCTTCGCACCCCTCTCCCCAACCCTCTCCCACAAGGGGAGAGGGGGAGTCGGAAGGAAGTGACATGGCACGCATCGCATTTATCGGTCTCGGCAATATGGGTGGCGGCATGGCCGCGAATCTGGTGAAGGCGGGACATGAGGTGACCGCCTTCGACCTCTCCGAGGCGGCTCTGGCCAAGGCCGGGGAGAATGGCTGCGCCCGCGCGTCATCCGCCGCCGAGGCGGTCAAGGATGCCGAGGCGGTGGTGACGATGCTGCCCGCGGGGAAGCATGTCCGCGACGTCTATGAGAGCAG
>JAXDOV010000191.1:0-9252 GCA_034668705.1 Sphingomonadales bacterium | reverse complement strand
ATCGCGTCCGCTTCGAGGCGTTCACCGACAATCCCTGGGCCTGGGTGGCGCGGGCGGAGCTGTTCGTCTTCCCCTCGCGCTGGGAAGGCTTTCCGAACGCGCTGGCGGAAGCGCTCGCCTGCGGCACTGCCGCGCTCGCCGCCGACTGCCGCTTCGGCCCGGGCGAGCTGATCCGCCACGGCGTGAGCGGGTGGCTGGTCCCGCCGGAGGATGTCGAGGCGCTGGCGGGCGGGCTCGATCGCCTGCTCGGCGACGCGGGGCTCCGCGCCGGCCTCGCCGCCGGCGGCACCGGGCGGGCCGAGGAATTGCGGCTGGAGGCGATCCTGCCCCTTTACGCCGATTTGTTCGCCGAGCAGGCGGCGCTGCGCCGCCGCTGCGGCACGGCCGCCGCCGGCCGCGGCTGGCAATGCGAGCCCGCCGCGCCTCTGCTCGAGGCCGCCGATTGAGGGACGGCACCGGCATCGCGAGGGGCAGTCGCGCCGGCCGGCTGATCGTGCGTGGCACCGCCTCGTCCGGGCTGGGCTTCGCGATCCGCTTCGGCGCCCGCTTCCTGTTCCTGTTCGTCGCCGGCCGGCTGTTCGGCGCAGCCCTGTTCGGCGCCTATTCGATCGCGACCGCTTTGGTCGAGGCGGCGGTGATCGCCGCCGGTCTCAGCACCAAATGGATGCTGTTCAAATGGCTGAACGAGCGCGAGGAGGGCGACCGGCCCGCCCTCCACGTCGTCATCGACACGGCGCTGATGGTCTTCGCCGCCGGCGCGGCGATCGCCGCCGTCATCATCGTCCTGGTCGCCGCCACGCCGGGGCCGTGGATCGCCGCCAATACCGAGGCGGCGATCTTCGCGCTGGCGCTGATGGTCCCGCTCCAGGCCCTGATCGAGCTGCTCCTCGCCGCCACCCGCTGGACCGAAAAGATGCGCTACGAGGTCGTCGCCAAGAACGTGATGCAGCCTTATGCCAGCATCGTCGTCGCGATCGGCGCCTGGTGGCTGGGATGGATGCAGGAGGGCCTGTTCCTGTCCTACATCGCCGGGACCATAGCGAGCCTGGTCTACACGCTCTACGGCGTCCGGCGCTGCTTCGGCAGCCTCGGGCTGCGCGATTACCGCCCCGATCTCGGCGGCATGAGCCGCCATTTCCGCGCTGCGATGCCGACGACGGGGACGGAGCTGATCGACGCCCTCTACACCCGGCTCGACATCTACGTGGTCGGAATCCTGCTCGGCGAGAGGGCGGCGGGCATCTACGGCATGGCGCGCCAGCTCAGCATGCCGATCCGCCAGGCCCGCCAGGCCTTTGACGGCATGCTGGTGCCGATCGTCGCCCGCACCTTCTCCCAGGCCGGGCCGACCAGCACCGGCATCTCGATCGCCTCGGCCGCGCGGCTCGTCCTCATCGTCCAGCTGGGGGGCGCGATCGTGCTGACCGCGGTCGGCTCGCCGCTGCTGCACGCGCTCGGCAAGGGCTTCCACGCCGCTTATGGCGCGCTCCTCTGCCTCGCCGCGGCCGAGGTCATCCAGGGCGCCTTCGGCCTTGGCGAGCTGGTGCTGATCTATTCGCGTCCACGCATCGCGGTGGCGATGACCGCCGGCTTCATGGTGTTCGGCGTCGCCGGCGCCGTCCTGCTCGAGCCGCATCTCGGCCTTACCGGCATCGCCTTGGCCGTCCTGCTCAGCTATTCCGCCCGCGCGGTCGTGCGCCGGCAGCTGCTCCGGCATATCCACGCGGTCGAGATTCCCACCTTCTATTGGGCTGGGCCGATCATCGCCGCCGCCGCCGGCCTCGCCGTCGCCGTCGCGCTCGGCTGGCAGCTCGGCGACCGCCACGGCCTTGCCGGCGCCGTTCCGGCCGTGGCCGGCGGGCTCGCCGCCTATCTCGTTCTGCTCCTCCTCTGGGTCCGGACGACCGGCGAAAGCCTGGTGCCGCAAGGCTTCGTCTCCGGCGATCCTGCCGCGGCGGAGGCACCGGCCGCATGAGGCCGATCGTCCATATCGGCTATCACAAGACCGCGACCACCTGGTTCCAGCGGAGCGTCTATCCGCACGCGGCCAGCCATCGCTGGGTCCCGCGCGCCCGCGTCCAGGCCGCCTTGCTGGAGCCCTCCGGCCTGGCCTTCGACCCGGAGAGAGCGCGGGCGCTGCTGATGGAGGGTGACGACGGGCGCCCGCCGGTGCTGTGCGAGGAGAATCTGAGCGGCTATATCCATAATGGCGGCCTGCACGGCTTCCTGCCGCCGGCAGTGGCGGCGCGGATCCGGGCGGTGCTGCCCGATGCGCGCATCGTCATCTTCGTCCGCTCGCAGGCGTCGATGATCGCCGCCTGCTACATGCAATATGTCCGCGGCGGCGGCACCCACGGGCTGCACCGCTATCTGTTCCCGTCGCTCTATCTGCGCGGGGCCTATGCGCAGCCGTTCAAGGTACCGCGCTTCAGCTTCGATCATTTCGAATATGACCGGCTGGTCGCGCTCTACGACGGTCTGTTCGGCCGCGAGAACGTCCATCTCTATGCCTATGAGGCGCTGCGCGACCAGAAGGCGGCGCTCGCGCTGATGGAGGGTGAACTGGAGCTGGAGCTCGACTGCGGCCGCATCGCCTTCGACCGGCCCAACGCCTCCTGGAGCGGCGCCCTGCTGCCCGCCGCGCGCTTCCTCAACCATTTCACCGCGCGCACGGTCGAGGATAAGAGCCGGATCCTCCATATCCCCGGCTTTTACGTGGTGCGGGCGGGAGCCCTGGCCGCGCTCAGCCGGATCTATCGCCGCCGCGGCGCCGCTTCCTTGCCCGGTCCACGGCTCGAGCGCTGGATCGAAACGAGGTTCGCCGCCAGCAATGCCAGGCTGCGGGCGCTGCGGCCGGGCCGCCTGCCGGACGATCTCTACCCTGGGGAAGCGGCCGGGACCAACGGGCTCCCGCCGGCCGAAACGGAGCGGCCGCCGCTGGTCGCGCTCCTGCTGATTCGCTGGCTGCTTCTCGCCGCGGCGGTCTCGCTCATGATGCTCGGAGCATGGAGCCTCGTCGGGCTCATGCCGCGCTGATTCGCGCCGCGAACGGCGGTCAGTTCATGATCGCGACGAACTGCGCCTTGGTTCCGACAGCGGTCTTCGCCCCGACGAACAGCCGCAGCTGGCTGCCGCCGCTCTGCTGAAACGCATAGGTCCGGTTGCCCACGGGCATCCGCGCGCCAGTGCCCTGGAAGACGAGCGCGAAGGATTCGGCGCGAAGGCCGGCCGGCCGAACGCCCGGAGCGCTGAGCGCCTTCACCGAAGTCAGGGTCATCGCCACCGGACCCGATTCGCCCTGGACGAGGAATACGGATCCGACGGCACTGGACCATTGCCGCAGCCCGGAATTCTGGAGCGACCCGGTCAGGCCGGGCATGAGCGATGTCAGCGGTGAGGCGGTGCCGAACGCCGCGACGGGCCCGGCCCAGGACGAGGCGACGATGCCCACCCCGCCGAGGCCGAGATTGGCAAGAAGCTTGCGGCGCGATGAGCGCAGTGACTGGGTCATGGACCGTAATCTCCCCCGGACCGTCCCCGCCGGTCCACCACATTCAGAAATGCTCGCCTCGAGCGCGGCAATGGCAGGATAGCCCGGTCCACCCGCGGGAGCAACGCCGGAAACGAGGCACCGAAGAAAGCGTGGCTTTTCGGGACGCGGCGGCCCGGGCGCCGAAATGGACCCGCCGAAATGGACCCGCCGGAGTGGACCCTCCGCGGCTTTGCGCGTTGTCGCCTGGTGACGCTCCTCGACGCCGCCTCCGATCCCGCCCTCCTGGTCCGAAGCTACGGCCTGTGGGTGCTGTTCGGATTCGTCTTCCTCGAAAGCACCGGCATCCCGCTGCCGGGCGAGACCGCGCTCATCGCCGCCGCCCTCTATGCCGGCGCGACCCACCATTTCCAGCTCTGGGAGGTGATCGCCGTCGCCTTCGCCGCCGCCGTCGCCGGCGACACGATGGGCTATGTGATCGGCCGCAGGTTCGGCCGCCGGCTGCTGCTGCGCTACGGCCGTTATGTCGGCATCACCGGGCAGCGGCTCATGATCGGCGAATATCTGTTCCGCTGCCATGGCGGGAAGATCGTCTTCGCCGGCCGCTTCGTGGCTTTGCTGCGCGTGCTCGCGGCGATCCTCGCCGGTGCGCACCGCATGCCCTGGCCGCGCTTCGCGATCATGAACGCGCTCGGCGGCCTGTGCTGGGCGAGCCTGTTCGCCGGCGCCGCTTATCTGTTCGGCGACCGGGTCCGCCAGGTCGAGCGGCCGATCGCTCTGGGCCTTCTCTTCCTGGTGGCGCTGCTCGTCGCGGCCGCCTTCCTGGCGGGACGGCGCTACGAGGAGACGCTCGCGAAGCGGGCGCAGCAGGCGGCCGAGGAAAGCTGAGCCCGGGCCTCATGCGACGGGCGGGCGGCTGCGGCCTCTTTCGCGCGCCTCGCGATCGTGACAGGGAAAGGGATGAATTTCATCGTCCTCGGCAGAGACGTGGCCGGCGGAGCGCCGCGCCGCCGCCACCGCGCCGCCCATCTCGACTATGTCGCCGGACGGCAGCAATTGATCGTCTATGCCGGGCCGCTGCTGGCGGACGGCGCCATGATCGGCAGCCTCTTCGTCTTCGACCTCGCCGACCGGGCCGCGCTCGACGCCTATCTCGCCGAGGATCCCTATTTCCGCGACGGCGTGTTCGAGACGGTCGAGATTTACGAGAGCCGCTGGATGGTGCCGGAACGGGAGGAGGGATTCCTCAAGGCCGAGGCCGAACGCGCCCGGGCGGCGGAATAAGCACGGAGCGGCGGCCGCTTCAGGGAAGAAAGCTCCGGATGACAACGAATGGCTGTTGGTTTCTCTTCGCGTCGTTGACCAGTTTACCGCTCCTTGGCGAGAAGCTCTTTCGTCCGATCTGGCCCGGTGCCGCGCCGACATTCCCGCCAATGGTTTCGATGCTGTTGCCAACGACGCTGACGACAATGTCGGCGTGACTCGAATAATCAGCGTTGTGCGCCGCCGAGTCATAGCTGATCGGAGGAGCGTCGCCGCGGTTCATGCCGAGAATGTCGCCCGGGATGATGGCGATCTCTTCCGGGCGATAGCCCCAGAAGGATTTCGGCTGTTTCGTCAGCTTATCGTTGATAGTCCGATAGAAATAGACGGAGTGCTGGGCGCTATAGGGAAATTGCGCGCCCGCGCCCGCCATGTGCACCATGAAGGATATGAAGGCGGCGGACCAGGGCACGTCGTCGCTACCGTCCAGATCCGGGCGGCCAACGAACTTCCAGTAGGCGCCGATCTGCTCTTTCAGCGGCGACTGCGTTTCTAGGATTGCGCGGTAAGCGGTGAACTCCTGTGAAGCCCGCTCCACAAGCTTGTCAGTGAAATTCCCCATTTTGAGATCCTCGTTCAGCGAGTACCGGCGCAGCGCATGCCGTCAGTGCACGCGTGCCCGTACCCCTCCGGTCTGTAACGCGGCCACAGCGGGTCCGGGGAGAGTCAGGGGCGCGCAGCTCGTTTGAACCGCGGGAATGTCGGTTATCCGGGTGCGTGGCGTCACACAGATTATGGTGCCCGGTGTCATGACGGGGCCGGCCATCAGAATATAATCGAGCTCGGCCGATGCGTTGAGAAAAATGGGCACGTTCCTCCCAAGCGTGGTCAGGAATCCTTTCCTCGTCATGCTGGTCAGTGCGGCCTTGTAGTTACTGACGTAGATCAACGGCCGGCCCCTATTCTCGGCGACAATCGCCTGACGCTCGACCAAAGTCGCCGGCAGCACGCCGGCGACGGACGTGTAGAGCGTGCGCTGGAGGGTTTCGAAATCGCCAACTGCGACTTCGAGATGCTTGCCCGCCAGAGCAACGGCAGGATTGAGCTCGTCGGGTTTTTTCACCGCCGCCAGCCTCTGTATATATTCGTCATGATAGAGTCGGCTCGCTTCACGGTAGAGCGGGAGCAGGCGGCTCATTTGCTCTTTGACGCGACTCGGTTCGCCGGCGATCTCGAAGTTGATGCCGTCGACGCGGAAGCCCTGAGCGATCAGCGCTTGCGATAGCAGAGATCCAAGCTGGCTGTCGGTCGCAGCAAGCGGCGAGCCGGCCATCGTCGTGTCGACCCGGAACAAGCTGGCGACGCTGGTAATGGCGTTGAGAGCCACCGCGATCCCCCCGATTGGAATCATGAAGCTTTTCGGACCTCTTCCCAGAGGCGGCCCACTCGACGGATGCACCGCTTTTTTCCAATCGGAGGCAGCAAACCGCAGGCTGGGCTCGAGCCGATCCACGACGTCCTGGAAGGCAATCCAGTCGGCCGTGCTTGGCGGGGCCGTCCCGAATATGACGAGGGGAGAGCTCTTTTCCGGAAAGGCATGAGCCGCGGCGGCCAGCTGCGCGGCGGCGCCTGCATAGAGTTTGCGCGTCAGCAGGAGGCCTTCCGCCGTGGCCTCCGGCTTGTCGACCGACGCAGAGCCGCCGGTGGTTCCCCGGACCGCTGCGAGGGCGGTGGTCAGCGCTGTCTGCCGGTCCAGATCCTCCTTGAGCCGGGCGGCCTCGATGTCCAACCTGACCTTGTCAATATCCGCCTGAAGCTTCTGATCGGCCAGGCTCGTCTGGCCATGCGCCGGGCTCAGTATGAGAGCGGCGATCGCGGTGGTCAAAATGAAATGCCGGATTCTCATGACGGTCTCCCTTGTCTCTGGTAGGGAAGCTAGCGCTGTTTTGAGATGGTCGCGCGTGATCCCCGTCACGCCGCCAGAAGGTCGGCGGCAAGCCGTGAGGGCTTCACAATCTTCCCCGCCTGAGTGAGAGATGTCCGGGCCATGGCCCACCGCCTCCGCCCGCTGACGCGCCTCGAAGCCGAGCAGGAACGCGCCTCTTCGCCGCGCGACCATGCCGCGCTGTCGGCATCGGCGGGGACGGGGAAGACGCACGTGCTGACGGCACGCGTGCTTCGCCTGCTCCTCGCCGGCGTCGATCCCTCCTCGATCCTCTGCCTCACCTTCACCAAGGCCGGGGCGGCGGAGATGGCGGATCGAATCCACGCGCGGCTGGCTTATTGGGTGCGGCTGAAGGATGGCGCGCTGAAGCGGGAGCTGGAGGCGCTGGGCGAGGATTCGGAGCCCGAGCATCGCGAAAAGGCCCGCACCCTCTTCGCCCGCGTGCTCGACGCGGCCGGCGGCGGCCTGCGCATCCAGACCATCCACGCCTTCGCCCAGAGCCTGCTCGCCGCCTTCCCGGCGGAGGCCGGGCTGATCCCCGGCTTCCGGCCGCTCGAAGGCCGCGAGGAGCAATTGCTGGCGCGCGCGACGCTCGCCGACCTGCTCGTCCGCGCCGAAGCAAGCGGGGACGCGCCGCTGATCGCCGACATGCAGGCGCTGAGCCACCGGCTCGGTGAGGCCGGCGCCGAGGGCTTCCTGAGGCAATGCGCCCGCGCCGCCGAGGCGCTGGCGGCGCTCGGACCGCGCGAGGGGATCGAGGCGCGCCTCCGCCGCGCCTTCGGCCTTCCCGTCGGCGACATCGAGGCGGCGATCGCCGCCCAATGCGCCGACGATTTGTTCGAGACGGAGGCGCTGGGGCGGATCGCCGCCGCCAACCGCGCCTGGGGGACGAAGACCGGGCTCGACTGCTGCGACGTCATCGCCGCCTGGCGGGCGGGGGAGGGGGCGCATCGCGGCGCCGGCCTCGCCGGGCTCGCCGGCCTCGTCCTCCGCAAGGACGGCGAGCCGAAGGCGGTGACCGCCGGCCAGCTCAAGGCCGATCCCGATTACGAGCGCCATGCCGCCCGGCTGGTCGAATGCTGCCGGAGGCTGCTGGAGATGCGCCGCACCGCCGGCTTCGTCGCCTGCCTGGCGGCCGGCCTGCGCGCGGGGCAGGGCTTCGCCTCCTCCTATGCCGCCGCCAAGCGCGCCGCCGGCGTCGTCGATTTCGACGACCTCATCCGCCGCACCGAGCGCCTGCTGCTGGCGCCGGGCATGAGCGACTGGGTCCGCTACAAGCTCGATCAGGCGACCGACCATATCCTCGTCGACGAGGCGCAGGACACGAACCAGTCGCAATGGAACATCGTCCGCGCCCTCGCCCTCGAATATTTCGCCGGCGAAGGCGCGAGCGGGCGCCACCGCACCATCTTCACCGTCGGCGACTACAAGCAGGCGATCTTCGGCTTCCAGGGCACCGACCCCCAGTCGTTCGAGCATGCCCGCGCCTGGTTCGCGCGCGAGGCGGCCTCGGTCGAGCGCGACTTCCTCGATCTGTCGATGGACCGCAGCTTCCGCTCCTCGCCGCCGATCCTGGCCGCGGTCGACCGGCTGATCGGCGGGCTCGGCCACGAAGCCTTCGGCCTGCCGCGCGCACCGAACGCGCACGGGACCGCCCATGCCGGCCGCGCCGGCTCGGTGACCCTGTGGCAGCCGTTCAGCGAGGCGCTGGACGAGAATACGGACGAGGAGGCCGGCGAGGAGGGCTGGCTCAGCGATACCGTCCGCCATTATGCCGCCAGGCTCGCGCGGCAGGTGCGCGCCTGGCTCGACCGGCCGTTCCTGCTGGAGGGGAAGGGCCGGCGGCCGGTGCGGCCGGAGGACATCCTCATCCTCGTCCGCCGCCGCGGCGATTTGGCCTCTTTGATCGTCGCCCGGCTCCACGCGGAGGGCGTGCCCGTCGCCGGCGTCGACCGGCTGCTGCTGACGGCGCCTTTGGCGGTTCGGGACCTGCTCGCGGCGATCCGCTTCGCGGTCCAGCCGCTCGACGACCTCAACCTCGCCGCCTTGCTCGTCTCGCCCTTGTTCGGCTGGTCGCAGGACGATCTGTTCGAAGCCTCGTTCGGCCGCGAAGGAGCGCTGTGGCCGCACATCCGCGGCAGAGAAGGGCAGGGACCCGCGCTCGCCGGCCTGCAGGCGATCCTCGCCATGGCCGATTATGCGACGCCGCACCTCTTCCTCGAGACGATCCTCAGCGGGCCGCTCGATGGGCGCCGCAAATTGCTCGAGCGGCTCGGGCCAGAGGCGCGCGACCCGATCGAGGAATTGCTCTCCTCCGCCCTCGATTTCGAGACCTCCGCCGCCGGGCCCTCGCTGCAGCGCTTCCTCGACTGGTTCGCCCGTGGCGGCGTCGAGATCGTCCGCGATCCGTCCGCGCCGCTCGACGCGGTGCGGGTGATGACCGTCCACGGCTCCAAGGGCCTGCAGTCGCCGGTGGTGATCCTCGCCGACGCCTGCGCCGACCCGGACCGAAGGGGCGGCGGCTTCGGCGGCAGCTTTGCCAGGCTGGAGAGCG
>JAXDOV010000190.1:0-2811 GCA_034668705.1 Sphingomonadales bacterium | reverse complement strand
CCTATACCCATGTCGCCGAAGAGGGCGGCTTCGACCTCGCTGCCTTTCCCGCCGTCTCCGCCTGGCTGGAGCGGGCGCCGGCGGCGCCGGGATGGTTGCCGATGGACGCCTGACGCGCCGTTCGGCCTTGGGGGCGACTCCGGGCTTGCGTCCGTTCCGCCGTCGCCCTACATCGCCGGATATGTCCGGCCGCTCCGCAAGGGGCGGCCCTTATTGTTTTTGTTCCGGAGAAGCGCAGTGGCCCAGCCGCTCATGCCCCATGCGACCGCCTCGTGGCTGGTCGACAATTCGTCGCTCACCTTCGAGCAGATCGCCGAATTTTGCGGCCTGCACATCCTCGAAGTGCAGGCGATCGCCGACGATACCGCCGCGACCAAATTGACCGGCCGCGACCCGATCCGCGCCGGCGAGCTGACCCAGGAGGAGATCGAGAAGGGTCAGGCCGACCCCTCCTATCGCCTCCACATGCACAAGGAGCCGGACCAGACCAGGCGCACCCGCGGCCCGCGCTACACGCCGGTGTCGAAGCGCCAGGACAAGCCCGACGGCATCGCCTGGATCATCCGCAACCATCCCGAGATTTCGGACGGGCAGATCGGCAAGCTGATCGGCACCACCCGCACCACCATCGCCGCGATCCGCGACCGCAGCCATTGGAACATCGCCAACATCCAGCCCAAGGATCCGGTCACGCTCGGCCTCTGCTCGCAGCGCGAGCTCGACGCCGTCGTCGCCAAGGCGGCGAAGCAGGCGGGGATCGAGGCGAAGCAGGACACGACATTCGAAGGCGACCGCGACGCATTGATCGAGGAGCTGCGCCGCGAGCGCGACGTTGCGGCGCGCGAAGCCGAAGCGGCCCTCGCGGCCGAGCAGGCGGAGCAGGCGGAGCCGGTCTCGGCCGCTCAAAGCGACATTGACAGCCTCTTCAAAAGTTGATTCCGGCCCGGCGCCGGACGTCTCGCTGACCGACGACGGCGGCGCCTACAGCCATAAGGGCCTGACCTATCCGCTCGGCCGCCGGGGACCCGCCGAGGGCGAGCTGATCGCGCTGGCCGAGGGCGTTTCCTGGGCGCGGCTGCCGATGCCGGGTTCGCTCCGGCACATCAACATCTGGGTGCTGGAGGATGAAGGGGGCGTCGCCCTCGTCGACACCGGCATCGACCTGCCGCCGTCGCGCACCGCCTGGGAGGCGCTGCTGGCGGGGCCGCTCGCCAGTCGCACGGTCACCCGCGTGATCTGCACCCATTTCCATCCCGACCATATCGGCCTGGCCGGCTGGCTGACCGAGCGGTTCGGCGTCGCGCTCTGGATGACGCGCGACGAATGGCTGTTCGCGCGGATGCTGACCAGCGACATCCGCGACGCGCCGCCGCGCGAGGCTGTGGCCTATTGGCGCGCCGCCGGCTGGAGCGAGGAAAGGATCGCGGCCGAGGCGGCGAAAGGCTGGGGCCGCTTCGCCGCGATGGTGACGCCGGTGCCCGCGAGCTTCGTCCGCATCCGGGACGGCGAGGTGCTGCGGATCGGCGGGCGGGACTGGCGGATCGTCGTCGGCAGCGGCCATTGCCCGGAACATGCCTGCCTGGTCGAGGACGAAGCCGGGCTGATGATCGCCGGCGACCAGGTGCTGCCGCGGATCACCTCCAACGTCTCGCTGAGCCTCAGCGAGCCGGAGGCGGACCCGCTCGGCGACTGGCTCGCCTCGATCGCCAAGCTGAAGCTGCTGCCCGACAGCCTGCTGGTCCTCCCCTCGCACGGCGAGCCCTTTACCGGCCTACACGCCCGTCTCGACACGCTCGCCCACGGCCATCGCGACCGGCTCGATGCGCTCCATTCGCATATCGCGGAGCCGCGACGGGCGGTCGACTGCTTCAGCGTCCTGTTCGGCCGCAAGATCGACGACAGCGTTATCGGTCTCGCCACCGGCGAGGCGCTCGCCCATCTGCGGCATCTCGAGGTCGAGGGCAGGGCCGAGCGGGGCGTGCGCGACGGCGTCCACTGGTACCGCGCCTGTTGAGCGAGCGCTCCGGCCGCCTTGCCGGCTTTCTCTCCCGCTTTCTCTTCCTTGCCGCGGGCACGGCCGCTCTGCTGTTCGCCGCATTCGGCCTCTATGCCCGCCACGTCATGAGCTCTCCCTTCATCGAACATCTCCAGGGCAAGAGCGCCTCCTACGCCTGCATCGGAGCGATCCTCGACCCGCAGCGGCGGCAAGATGCTCCGCAATTCCAGATAGCCTTCTTCTATCTCGAACCCGGACAGGAAGCGGGCCCGCATCTGGCCTGGCATTTTCGGAGCGCGCTTGCCGCCTCCGCCATCCGGTGGTCGTCGGGTGCGGAGCGGATCAACCGGATGGCCGCGAGCCTGCCGATGGGAAGCAAGGGCGACTTCGATGGGGTCGCGTTGACGCATTCCGGACGCCGCTATTGCGAGCTGGACGCGCCGCACAGGCAGGCGATCCTGGATTTCTACTGGTCGGGCCGACCGCTCCGCTCCGCTCGAACAGGCGTTTGGCGGCCCCGCTTCGGCAAAAAGGCCGGCCGTCCACTGAAGGTCGGGAGAGCCCCGCGAACTACACCACGATGAAGTCCGAAGCATCGAGCGGCGGGAGGTTGCTGAGCGTCGCGATAAGCACCGCTGCCCCGTCTCCGGTTCCGTCGGCGTCCCAGAGCAGGTGGCCGTTATCGGTGTCGAAGAGGAACTGGCCTGTACTGGCCGATGCGGTCGGGTCCGTCCCCGAGACCAGCGAAATCGTGCCGCCGGCAAACAGACCGCCGCCAAAGCCGTCCGCCGAGATTTGGATATGGTCTATTCCGC
>JAXDOV010000189.1:0-3714 GCA_034668705.1 Sphingomonadales bacterium | reverse complement strand
ATCGCCGACATCGTCAACGCCTATAACCATACCCCACGAAAATGCCTCGACTTCCAAACCCCCGCCGAGGCATTCTCCAAAATCCAGTCAACCGTTGCACTTCAAACGTGAATCCACACCCCGGCTTTCGCCGGGGAACGGGTGGCCAGCGTAAACCCTATCGCTCGCTCAGATAATAGCGGTCCTTCGCCTCCAGCGCGTCGTCCAGCTCGTAGACGATCGGCTGGCCGGTGGGGATTTCGAGCCCGGTAATCTCGTCGTCCGGAATGTGGGAGAGGTGCTTGACCAGGGCCCTGAGCGAATTGCCATGGGCCGAGATCAGCACCCTCTGCCCGTCGCGCAGCGCCGGCGCGATGCGCGAGTCCCAATAAGGCAGCACCCGCGCGATCGTGTCCTTGAGGCTCTCGGTCTGCGGCACTTCGATTCCGGCATAGCGCCGGTCGCCGCCGAGGTCGAAGCGGCTGCCCGGCTCCAGCGGCGGCGGCGGGATGTCGAACGAGCGGCGCCAGATCCTGACCTGCTCCTCGCCGACTTTCGCGGCCATCTCGGCCTTGTTGAGGCCGGTGAGGCCGCCATAATGGCGCTCGTTCAGCCGCCAGCTCTTCTCGACCGGCAGCCACAGCCGCAGCATCGGCTCCAGCGCCAGGTTCAGCGTCTTGATCGCGCGGGTCTGGAGGCTGGTGAAGCAGAGGTCGAAATCGAACCCCTTCGCCGCCATCAGCGCGCCCGCCAGCCGCGCTTCCTCGACGCCCTGCTCGGTCAGGTCGACGTCCCACCAGCCGGTGAAGCGGTTCTCGAGGTTCCAGGCCGACTGGCCGTGGCGGATGAGGACGAGGACGGGCATGGTCTTATATCCCGAGCGTCGACGCGCAGGCGTCTATCAAGCGCTCCATCCGTTCCTCGCTGTCGTGCACGTGTTCCCACTCCATCTTCTCTTCCCGCGCCATATACGCGTGCAGATCGCTTTTGATCGTATCTTTGCTCTTGCCCAGCTCTCGTGCGGCGGCAATCAGATGGCGTCGATAGGTCTCCATCGCCGTGACCGCCTCCCGAGGGGTCAACCCGGGCCGCAGGTACCCGGTGGAATGCAGGACTCTCACCTCTCTCTGCTGCAGCGCGAAGCATTCGATCTGCCGGCGATACTCTTTCTCAGCTGAAGACGTGCACCCGGCGGCGATCAAGGCGGCGAGCAGCACCGCCGCCCTCACTTCTTCCGCGCCTCGAGCTCGGGAAGGATCGCGTGCAGCGCCGACAGGCAGTCGCGGGCGAGGAGGCGGCTGCGGTCGGGCGACCAGCCGTAAAGCGGGTCCGCCAGGTCGGCATTGTCCTTGAACGGCATTTCCAGCGTCATCGAGACCGCGCCATAGCGTTCGGCGAGCTGCGCCGTCGACATCGACAGATTCGCCTTGCCCGGCGCCGAAATCTCATAGCCCTTCTCGGTCTGGAAGTCGGGCGAGATGCGGACCAGCTCGTCGGCGAAGCGGTCGAACAGTTTCTGCTGCCCCTCGTTCCAGCGCGGAATGCCCTCGAAGCCGGCGAGGAAGTTGGCGGCGATCGCCTCGTCGCCATGGACGTCCATCGCGAAGTCGACGCCGGTCCGGTCCATCTCGCCCCGAACGCACAGCACTTCCGGGCTCTTCTCCGGAGTCGGATCGTGCCATTCGCGGTTGAGGTTGGTGCCGACGGCGTTGGTGCGCAAATGGCCGCGGCGCGAGCCGTCGGGGTTCATGTTCGGCACGACGTGCAGGGTGGCCCGGCGGCGGAGCATCCGGGTGACCGGATCGCTGTCGTCGAGCAGCCGCTCGAGCGCGCCTTCCATCCACCATTCGGCCATCGTCTCGCCGGGATGCTGGCGCGCGTAGAGCCAGACCTGCAGCGGTCCGTCGCCGATCCGCAGATAATCCATCTCCTGGCCGTCGAGGCTGCGGCCGAGCGAGCGATAGGCGACCGCCGGATGCGCCGCCGCGCTCGCGACCAGATCGTGGTGCATCTCCATCGTATAAGGCGCGAAATAGGCGAACCAGATGCTGTCCGACGGCGGCGTCGCCCGGATGGTGAGGATGCCGCCTTGGTAGGAGGTGTCGACCCGCTCCCATTCCTCGCGATCGGCCGACATGCAGGCGCGATAGCCTTCCCAGCCATGCGGATAGGCGGAGCCGGCCGCATTCAGGATGCGAAGCTCGAGCGGCGTGCCGCCGCCGCCGGTCACCCGGAAATAGAACCATTGGTAGAAGTCGGACTGGTGGTCCTTGCGGATTTCGAGATCGACGCGGCTGCCTTCGACGGCGGCCACACGGATATTGCCGCCATCGAAGGGGCTCGTCACGGAGAGGGTCATCGCGTCCTGATAGTGCGGCCCGATTCGCCGGGGAAGTCCTGAAACAGGATGGCGGCGAGCTTTTCGACCGCCGGCCCAGGCTGCGCCTCCGTCGCCGCCGGCGGCGCGGTCGTGCTCGCCCGGCCTTCCCAGAAGACGGTGCCGTCGGAGCGGCGCTTGATCCTGATCTCGAGCAGGGTCCCGACCAGCGGCCGGGTGGAGCCGCCGACCGGGAAGGAGACGCCGCCGCCGACGCCGCTATGCCAGCCGCCGGTGCCGCCGCCGATGCCGATCGTCACCGGCGGCCGCCGCACGTCGGCGAGGCTGCGCTGCTGGACGTTGACGATGGCGACCTGCTCGGATCCGCCGACATTGTTGACCACCGTCCAGCCGAGCCGGGTGAGCTGGCGCGCGACGATATCGGCATAAATGCGGAATTCGGGCGTATTGGTCTCGGCCGGAGTCACCGCCTCGATCGCGATCGGCGCGCGGGCGATCGGCTCGCCGAGGTGGAAGCGGGTCGCCTCGGTCCCGTAGCGCCCGCCGCCGTCTCCGCCGGTGGTGGTCGCGCAGCCCGCGAGCGAGGCTGCCAGGAGGAGCGCACCGGCGCGGAGAAAAACAGCTTTCATTCCGGAACCTCGTTGCTAAGCGGCCGATTGTACGGCGGTGAAACGATCCTAACGCCGATTGGCTTCAAAATCTGCATCCGGGGATAATCGATGACGAATCAGGGCTCCAGGCCGGCGGTGCTGGTGACCGGCGGCGCCGGCTATATCGGCAGCCATGCGGTGCTCGCTCTGCTCGACGCCGGCTGGCGGGTGGCGGTGATCGACAATCTCAGCACCGGCTTCGCATGGGCGGTGCCGAAGGAGGCGGCCTTCACCCAGGGCGACATCGCCGACCAGGCTTTGGTCGCGCGGCTGATCGGGGAACAGGGGATCGGCGCGATCATCCATTTCGCCGGATCGGTCGTGGTGCCCGACTCGGTCGAGAATCCGCTCAAATATTATGAGAACAATACGGTCAAAAGCCGCGCGCTGATCGAGAGCGCGGTCAAAGGCGGCGTCCGCCATTTCATCTTCTCCTCGACGGCGGCGACCTACGGCATTCCCGAGCGGGTGCCGATCACCGAGGAGACGCGGACCCAGCCGATCAACCCTTATGGCTGGTCGAAATTGATGACCGAGCGGATGCTGATCGACACCGCCGCCGCCCACCCGCTCAACTTCTGCGCCCTGCGCTACTTCAACGTCGCCGGCGCCGATCCGGAAGGCCGCTCCGGCCAGTCGACCGCCGGCGCCACCCATTTGATCAAGGTCGCGGTCGAGGCGGCGGTCGGCAAGCGCAGCCACGTCTCGGTCTACGGCACCGATTACGACACGCCCGACGGCACCGGC
>JAXDOV010000188.1:0-6004 GCA_034668705.1 Sphingomonadales bacterium | reverse complement strand
GCTTATTTTCTCCCCTCCCCTACAGCCCCAGCGCCTCCGCCGCCCCGCCGGTGGCGCAGCGCCGCCTGCGCCGCCGCCAGCCGGGCGATCGGCACCCGGTAGGGGGAGGCGCTGACGTAATCGAGGCCGACGCGCTCGCAAAAGGCGATCGAGGCCGGGTCGCCGCCATGCTCGCCGCAAATGCCGAGCTTGAGGGTCGGCTTCACCGCCCTCCCCCGCTCGGCGGCGAGGTCGATCAGCTCGCCCACCCCTTCCTCGTCGATCGACACGAACGGGTCACGGGCGAAGATGCCCTTGTCGACATAGGCGGTGAGGAAGCGGCCGGCATCGTCGCGGCTGACGCCGAGCGTGGTCTGGGTGAGATCGTTGGTGCCGAAGCTGAAGAATTCCGCCTCCCCGGCGATGGCGCCGGCCATCAGGCAGGCCCGCGGCAGCTCGATCATGGTGCCGACCAGATAGTCCACCGAAGTGCCGCGCTCCTCGAACACGGCGGCGGCGGTGCGGTCGATCAGCGCGCGGATGATGCGCAATTCGGCGCTGGTGGCGACGAGTGGGACCATCACTTCCGGGATCGGCGCGTCACCGCCCTCCCCCGCCACCGCGACCGCCGCCTCGAAGATCGCCCGCGCCTGCATCTCGTAAATCTCGGGATAGGTGATGCCGAGCCGGCAGCCGCGATGGCCGAGCATCGGGTTGAACTCGTGCAGCTCGCCGGCGCGCCGCCGCAGCGTCTCGACGTCGGCGCCCGCCGCCGCGGCGACCTCGGCGAACTCCTCCTCGCTATGCGGCAGGAATTCGTGGAGCGGCGGGTCGAGCAGTCGGATGGTGACTGGCAGTCCCGCCATGATCCGGAAGATCTCCTCGAAATCGGCGCGCTGGGCGGGGAGCAATTTGGCCAGCGCCGTACGGCGGCCCGCTTCGTCCTCGGCGAGGATCATCTGGCGGACGTTGGTGATCCGCTCGGCGTCGAAGAACATATGCTCGGTGCGGCAGAGGCCGATCCCCTCGGCGCCGAACTCGCGGGCGGTGCGGCAGTCGAGCGGGGTCTCGGCATTGGTGCGGACGCCGAGGCGCCGTTTCGCATCGGCCCAGGCCATCAGCACGCCGAAATCGCCGACGAGTTCGGGCTGGACGGTCGGCACCGCGCCCAGCATCACCTCGCCGGTCGAGCCGTCGATGGTGATCGTCTCGCCTTCCTTCACCTCGTTGCCGCCGACCCGCATCGTCCGCGCGCGATAGTCGATCGAGACCGAGCCGGCGCCGCTGACGCAGGGGCGGCCCATGCCGCGGGCGACGACGGCGGCATGGCTGGTCATGCCGCCGCGGGCGGTGAGGATGCCCTGGGCGGCGTGCATGCCGTGAATGTCCTCGGGCGAGGTCTCGACCCGGACCAGGATCACCCGCTCGCCGAGGCCGGCGCGCTTCTCAGCGGTGTCGGCGTCGAACACCGCCGCGCCGGAGGCGGCGCCGGGCGAGGCGGGGAGGCCCTTGGCGATCACCCGCCGCTCCGCCTTCGGGTCGAGCATTGGGTGGAGCAATTGGTCGAGCGCCTGCGGATCGACCCGCAGTACCGCTTCCTCCTCGGAGATCAGCCCGTCCTGCGCCATCTCGACGGCGATGCGGAGCGCCGCCTTGGCGGTGCGCTTGCCGCTGCGGGTCTGCAGCATGAACAGCCGGCCGCGCTCGACCGTGAACTCGATATCCTGCATGTCGCGATAATGGCGCTCGAGCAGGTCGAAGACGCGGGCGAGCTCGCCGAACACCTCCGGCATCGATTCTTCCATCGACGCCGCCTTCGCCCCCGCCGCCTCGCGCGCGGAGCGGGTCAGATATTGCGGCGTGCGGATGCCGGCGACGACGTCCTCGCCCTGGGCGTTGATCAGATATTCGCCGTAATAGGCTCGCTCGCCGGTCGAGGGATTGCGGGTGAAGGCGACGCCGGTGGCGCTGGTCTCGCCCATATTGCCGAACACCATCGCCTGGACGTTGACCGCCGTGCCCCAGTCGCCGGGAATGGAATTGAGCCGGCGGTAGACCTTGGCCCGCTCCGACTGCCAGGAGCCGAAGACGGCGCCGATCGCGCCCCATAATTGCTCGTGGACGTCCTGCGGGAACGGCTTGCCCCAATGCTCCTCGACCAGCTCCTGGTAGCGGCCGGTGAGGCGGCGCCAGTCCTCCGCCTCGAGCTCGGTGTCGAGATGAACGCCCTTATCCTCCTTGGCGATCTCCAGCGCCTCCTCGAAGGCGGCATGGGGGAGGCCGAGGACGACGTCCGAATACATCTGGATGAAGCGGCGATAGCTGTCCCAGGCGAAGCGCGGATCGCCGGAGACGGCGGCGAGCCCCGCCACCGTCGCGTCGTTGAGGCCGAGATTGAGGACCGTGTCCATCATCCCCGGCATCGACACCCGCGCGCCGGAGCGGACCGAGACGAGCAGAGGATCGGCGGCGTCGCCGAACCTCTTGCCGGTGGCGCCCTCGATATGCGCGAGGCCGTCGGCCGCCTCCTCGCGGAGGCTGTCGGGAAAGCGCTCGCCTTGCGCATAATAGACCGCGCACATCTCGGTCGAGATGGTGAAGCCGGGCGGCACCGGCAGGCCGATCGAGGCCATCTCCGCCAGATTCGCGCCCTTGCCGCCCAGGATCGTCTTGTCGCCGGCCTTGCCGTCGGACACGCCGCCGCCGAAACGATAGACATAGGAAGTCATGATCACCCTTCGATCTTCGAGAAATCGGCGACCCGGTGCACCGCGTCCCGCATCCGCGCGAGCAGGTTGAGCCGCGCCTCGCGCTTCACCGGATCGGAATCGTTGACGGTGACCTTGTCGAAGAAAGCATCGACCGGCGCCCGCAGGCTGGCCAAGGCCGCCATCGCCCCTTCGAAATCCTCGGCCGCCACCGCCGCGCGGGCCTGGGGCTCGGCGGCGTCGAGGGCGGCGATCAGGGAGGCTTCTTCAGGAAGCGGGGTGTACGATAGCGGCTTCCCCTCCATACTACCGTCATGCCGGACCTGATCCGGCATCCACCTTTCCTTCCCCTCGTCGTCGGAGGAGGAGGTGGACCCCGGATCAAGTCCGGGATGACGGTCAGTATTTGGCCCCGCCCATCCTTCCTTCTTCAGGATATTCGCCGCCCGCTTATACCCGGCAAGGAGGTCGGACCCTTCCGGAGTCTCGACAAAGGCCTGCAACGCCCGCACCCGCGCGAGCAGGCGGATGAGATCGTCCTCTCCACCTACCGCGAAGATGGCATCGATCAGGTCGTGGCGGACGCCCGCCTCGCGCTGCTGGACCTTGAGACGGTCGGCGAAGAAATTTCGAAGCTGCTCGAGCGTGTCCTGCGCGCCGTTCCGCTCAGGGTCGAAGAATGCGGTCCAAGCGTCGCAAATCTGCCCTATCCCGAACCGTAACGCGCTTCCCGTCTCCATCGCCAGCACTCCGAGCGCGGCTCGGCGCAGAGCAAACGGGTCCTTGGACCCGGTCGGGCGCTCGCCGACAGCGAAGAAGGCGATAATCGTATCCAGCTTGTCCGCCAGGCTCACCGCCACCGTGACCGGCGCGGTCGGCACCTCGTCCCCCTGCCCCACCGGCTTGTAATGGTCGCGGATGGCGTCGGCGACTTCGGCCGGCTCGCTTTGGGCGCAAGCGAGGTGGCCGCCGATGACGCCCTGCAGCTCGGGGAACTCGCCGACGAGGCCGGTGACGAGGTCGGCCTTGGCAAGGCGGGCGGCGCGTTCGGCGAGATCGGCCAGATCCAGCCCCTCTCCCCCTGCGGGAGAGGGAGGGGCCCGCTCGGCGGAACCGAGTGGGAGGGTGAGGGCCCGTCCCGCGAGCGCCTTGCCCTCACCCCGCTCGCCTTCGGCGAGTCGACCCTCTCCCGCGCGGGGAGAGGGTTTCACGATCCCCTCCTCGACCAGCCACCGCGCCAGCTTCGCCACCCGCTCGACCTTGTCGGCGACGGTGCCGAGCTTCTCGTGGAAGACGATCTGCCCGAGCTTCTCCGCCTGCTTCTCCAGCGGTATCTTGAGGTCCTGTTCCCAGAAGAATTTGGCGTCGGCGAGGCGGGCGGAGAGGACGCGCTCATTGCCGGCGACGATCGCCGTGCCGCCGTCGGCCGCGTCGATATTGGCGGTGCAGACGAAGTTCGGCGCCAATGATCCGTCCGCCGCCGTGCAGGCGAAATATTTCTGGTTGGTGCGCATGGTGAGCTGAATCACCTCGCGCGGCACGTCGAGGAAGGCCGGGTCGAAGCGGCCGAGCAAAGGCACCGGCCATTCGGTGAGCCCGGCATTTTCGACGAGCAGGCCCTCATCCTCGACCAGGGTCAGACCGGCCGCCCCGGCCGCGGCGCGGGCGCCGTCGGCGATGATCCGGCGGCGCTCGGCCGGATCGACGATGACGTGACAGGCCAGCAGCTTCTCGACATAGTCATTGGCACTGCCGATGGTGATGATGCCGGGATGGTGGAAGCGATGGCCGATTGTGGCGGCGCCGCTCGTCACGCCGGCGATCTCGAATGGGACGATATCTTCGCCGAGCAGGGCGACGATCCCCTGCAGCGGACGCACCCAGCGCAGGCTCTCGGTCGAGACCGACGCTTCGCCCCAGCGCATCGACTTGGGCCAGGGAAAATTGCGGATAATGGCGGGAACCGCCTCGGCCAGCACGTCGGATGCGGGCCGGCCGGGTCGGTCGGTGATCGCGAAGAGGATGCCGTCGCGCTCCTCCAGCTGCTCGCGGGTCAGGCCGGTCTTGCGCAGGAAGCCTTCGAGCGCCTGCGGCGGCGCGGCGGCGCGCGGGCCCTTCACTTCCTCGCGCACCGGCTCGGTCGCGGCCGGGAGGTTGCGGGCGATCAGCGCGAGGCGGCGAGGGGTGGCATAGGTCTCGACCGCTTCGGCGCGAATGCCGGCCTTGCCCAGCTCCGCCTCGAACAGCCGGGCGAGATCGGCCGAGGCCTTCGCCTGCATCCGCGCCGGGATTTCCTCCGAGAGGAGCTCGAGCAGGAAATCAGGCATGATCGCGCCCGGAAAGGAAGAAGGTCCTCATCCCAACCTTCTCCCGCGAGCGGGAGAAGGAGAACTCCACAGCCTGCAATCTCCCTCTCCCGCTTGCGGGAGCATCGGGTCGGTTGTGCCCCCAGCACAACCTGGACATCGCGGGGCGATGTCCACCCGATGCTGGTGGGGTGAGGGTCTTCCGGCGTCCGAGCATCACGCGGCCCACCCGTTCTTCTCCACCCAGGCCTGGCAGGCGCCTTTGGCGAGGTCGCGGACGCGGCCGATATAGGCCTGGCGCTCGGCGACCGAGATCACACCGCGGGCCTGGAGCGTGTTGAAGATGTGGCTGGCCTTGATCGCCTGGTCGTAGGCCGGGAGCGGCAGCTTCGCCTCGATGCAGCGGCCGCACTCCTCGGCCGCGTCGCGGAACCAGCGGAACAGGGTGTCGGTATTCGCCACCTCGAAATTGTAGCGGCTGAGCTCGCGCTCATTCTCGAGAAAGACGTCGCCATAGCTCACGGCCCCGGCGCCTTCCTCGGCGTCGTTGAAGGCGAGATCGAAGACATTGTCCTTGCCCTGGATGTACATGGCGAGCCGCTCCAGCCCGTAGGTGAGCTCGCCCGCCACCGGCTTGCAGTCATAGCCGCCGACCTGCTGGAAATAGGTGAACTGGGTCACCTCCATGCCGTCGCACCAGACCTCCCAGCCGAGGCCCCAGGCGCCGAGCGTCGGCGATTCCCAATCGTCCTCGACGAAGCGGATGTCGTGCTTCAGCGCATCGACGCCGATCGCCGCGAGGCTGCCGAGATAGAGCGCCTGCAGGTCCGGCGGGCTCGGCTTCATGATCACCTGATATTGGTAATAATGCTGCAGCCGGTTCGGGTTTTCGCCGTAGCGGCCATCCTTGGGGCGGCGTGACGGCTGCACGTAGGCGGCGCGCCAGGGCTCCGGGCCGATCGCGCGCAGGAACGTCGCCGTGTGCGACGTGCCGGCGCCGACTTCCATGTC
>JAXDOV010000187.1:0-13750 GCA_034668705.1 Sphingomonadales bacterium | reverse complement strand
AGCCGATCTACGCGCCGGACGGCAAGGCGATCTATTTCACCCGCAACGTGACGCCCGGGCCGATCTTCGAATATGCGCAGAATTCCAACACCGACCTGTTCGACATCCAGCGCTACGATCTGAACACCGGCGAGGTGACGACGGTGGTTTCCGGCGCCGGCGGCTCGGTGCGGCCGACGCCGTCGCCGGACGGCAGGAAGATCGCCTTCGTCCGCCGCGAGCGCGCCCGCTCCAAGCTCTACGTCAAGGACCTCGTCTCGGGCGAGGAGCGCAAGATCTACGACGCGCTCGACCAGGACGTGCAGGAGACCTGGGCGGTGACCGGCGTGTATCCGAACATGGCCTGGACGCCGGACAGCCGCTCGGTGGTGTTCTGGGCCGGCGGCAAGATCCGCCGCGTCGACGGCGACGGGGCCGGCGTCGCCGAAATCCCGTTCCGCGTCGCCGATACGCGAACCGTCATCGACGCGTTGCATCCGCAGATCGACGTCGCGCCGGACCGTTTCCAGACGCGGATGCCGCGCTGGGCGAGCGTCTCGCCCGACGGCCGGCAAGTGGTGTTCGAAACCCTGGGCAAGCTCTGGATCAAGCCGATGGCGGGCGGCGAGCCGCGGCGGCTGGTCAGGGGCGACGAAGCCGAGCTCGAGCTCTTCCCGTCCTGGTCGCGCGACGGACGTACGATCGTCTTCGTCGGCTGGACCGATCTGGGTCTCGGCCGCATCCGCACCGTCGCCGCCGGCGGCGCCGCCCGCGACGTCACCGCCCAGCCCGGCCATTATGCCCGCCCCCATTTCTCGCCCGACGGCAGGACGATCGTCTTCGAGCGCGGCGGCGGCGGCTTCCTCACCTCGCCGAAATGGTCCGAGAATCAGGGCGTCTATCGCGTTCCGGCCGCCGGCGGCACGGCGGTGCGGGTCGCCCGCGACGGCGCCGAGCCGCAATATGGCGCCGATAACGACCGGATCTTCATGATCATGTCCGCCGCCGGCAAAAGGCAGCTGGTCAGCACCAATCTCGACGGCGAAGCGAAGCGGATCCATGCGACCGGCGAGCTGGTCAACGACTTCGTGGTGTCGCCGGACGGGCAATATTTCGCCTTCCGCCAGAATTACGAGGCCTTCGTCATGCCGCTCATGCCGGGCACGCAGGACGTGGCGGTCGACGAGAAAGGCGGCCCGCTTCCGGTCGCCCGCGCCAGCGCCGAGGGCGCCGACTTCATCAACTGGTCGGACAATGGCCGCCGGCTGCACTGGAGCATGGGCCCGACCGTGTACACCGCAGACACCGCCGCTCTGTTCGCGTCGGCGCCGGGCGACAGCGGCCCCAAATACCAGCCGCCGCGGACCGGCGTGTCGATCTCGATGGACGTCGCCGCCGACAAGCCGACCGGCATGGTCGCGCTCACCGGCGCGCGGATCGTCACCATGGCGTCGAAGGACGGCGGCATCATCGACGACGGCGTGATCCTGGTCCGCGGCGACCGCATCGCCGCGATCGGCCGCCGCGGCGAGGTCGCCATCCCCGCCGGCGCGAAGATCGTCGACGTCGCCGGCAAGACGATCGTCCCCGGCTTCGTCGACGCCCACGCCCATGGCGCGCAGGGCGAGGACGATCTCATCCCGCAGCAGAACTGGTCGGCCATGGCCAATCTCGCTCTGGGCACGACGACGATCCACGATCCCTCGGCCCGCGCGGCGGAGATCTTCGTCGCCTCGGAGATGCAGCGGACGGGCCGGATCCTCGCGCCGCGCACCTTCTCGACCGGCGAGATCATCTACGGCGCCAAGGCCGCGGACGTCTACGCGGAGATCAACAATTATGACGACGCGCTCGCCCATGTGCGGCGGCTGAAGGCGGAGGGCGCCCACAGCGTCAAGAATTACAACCAGCCGCGGCGCGAGCAGCGCCAGATGGTGGTCGCCGCCGCCCAGCACGAGGGGATGGAGGTGGTGCCCGAGGGCGGCTCGCTGTTCAATATGGACCTGACCTTGGTCCAGGACGGCAATGCGACGCTCGAGCACAATATTCCTTTGCGCATCATCTACGACGACGTCGTCCAGTTCTGGAGCCAGACGAAGACCAATTACACGCCGACCCTGGTGGTGACCTATGGCGGCCCCGCCGGCGATCCCTATTGGCGCCAGCATATGGACGTGTGGCGGCATCCGCTGCTCAGCCGTCACGCGCCGCCCGCCGTGCTCGCCGCCCAGAATGTCCGCCGGACGATGGCGCCGGAGGAGGATTATGTCGACGCCGACAGCGCCCGCGAGGCGAAGAAGCTCGCCGACCGCGGCGTCCAGGTGTCGATCGGAGCCCACGGCCAGCAGGCCGGGCTCGGCGCCCATTGGGAGATGTGGTCGTTCGTCCGCGGCGGCTGGAGCCCGATCGAGGCTTTGCGCGCGGCGACGATCATGCCGGCGACCTCATTGGGCTTTGCGCGCGACGTCGGCTCGCTTGAGCCGGGCAAGCTCGCCGATCTCGTCGTGCTCGACGCCGATCCAACGGTCGACATCCGCAACAGCGACAAGGTGCATCAGGTGATGCTCGGCGGCCGCCTCTACGACAGCGCCACCTTGAACGAGGTCGCGACCGGCAACCGCATTCGCCAGCCTTATTGGTGGGAGATGCCGGGCGCCTCCGCTTATGCCGGCGCCACCGCCGCGGCCGCGACGAGCGCCACCGACGGGGATTGAGCCTTTTCCTGTGGACAGCTCTCCGGCCGCCCTTGTGAGGGAGTCGCGGCTGCTCTAGGTTCGCCCTTCGTTCCGGGAGAGCAGGAATGGACCCTCTGGTCCTCATCATCGTGTTGCTGGCCGCGGCGGGCGGCATCGGGCTCGGCTGGCTGCTCGCCGGCCGCGCCGCCGCCGGGTTGCGGATCCAATTGGCCGGCGCGGAGGAGCGCGCCCGCCAGGTGCCCGATCTCCAGACCAAGCTCGACGAAATCCGCGGCGACTGCGCCGAAGCCCGGCAGGAATGCGCCCGCCTTTCCTCCTCGCAGGAGGAGCGCGAGCGCGCTTTCGAGGCGCGGCTCAAGGAGCTGCGCGAGGCGCGGGAGGCGCTGTCGCACCAGTTCAGCGAGATCGGCGGCAAGCTGCTCGGCGAAGCGCAGAAGAATTTCCTCGAGCGTGCCGACGCCCGCTTCCACCAGGCGAGCGAGAAGAGCGAGGCGCAGTTGAAGACTTTGCTCCAGCCGGTCGAGGCGACGCTGAAGCGCTACGAGGAGGGGCTGAGCAAGGTCGAGAAGGAAAGGGTCGATTCCTATGCGGGGCTGCGCGAAGCGGTGACCCTGCTCCATGCCGGCCACAGCCAGGTCCGCGAAGAGACCGCGCGCCTCGTCAACGCGCTTCGGTCCAGCCCCAAGGCGCGCGGCCGCTGGGGCGAGCAGAGCCTCAAGAACGTGCTCGAGCAGGCCGGCCTGTCGCCTTATGCCGATTTCCAGACCGAGGTGTCGGTCGACACCGGCGACGGTCGGCTCCGCCCCGACGTCATCGTCCGCCTGCCCGGCGGCCGCAAGCTGATCATCGACGCCAAATGCTCGTTGAACGCCTTTCTCGACGCGTCGGAGCAGGTCGACGAGGCGCTGCGCACCGCCCATCTCAAGGCCCATGCCGCGTCGATCCGCACCCACGCCCAGCAGCTCGGCGGCAAGGCCTATTGGCAGCAATTTGGCGACGCCGCCGATTACGTCGTCATGTACATTCCCGGCGAGCATTTCCTCACCGCCGCGCTCGAGCAGGACGAGGGGCTCTGGGAATGGGCGTTCGAGCGCCGCGTCCTCCTCGCCACGCCGACCAACCTCGTCGCCATCGCCCGCACCGTCGCCAGCGTCTGGCGGCAGGAGAAACTGGCGGAGGAAGCGGCGGAGATCGCCCGGCTCGGCAAGGAGCTCCACGCCCGCCTGGCGACGATGGGCGGCCATATCGTCAAGCTCGGCCGCAACCTGGAGCTCGCGACCGGCGCCTATAACAGCTTCGTCGGCAGCCTCGAGAGCCAGGTGATGACCCAGGCCCGGCGTTTCGAGACGCTCGAAGTGTCGGGCGGCGCCAAGGAGATCGATCCGCTGCCGGTGGTCGACATCACGCCGCGCGCGTTGACCAAGCTCGATCCGGGCGCGGCCGAAGCCGAAGCCGCAGAATAACTAAAGGGGATTTTCCGGCAGCCCGCGCCGCAAATGGCGCTTGGCGGCGAAGCGGGCGAGCGCGGGACCCAGCAGCAGCACGCAGACGAAGCGCACCGCCTGCAGCGCGACGACGAAGGGCAGGTCGACCCTGGTGGAGGCGGCGATGATCGCGACCGAGTCGAGGCCGCCGGGGCTGGTGGCGAGGAAGGCGGTGACCGGGTCGACGCCGGTGACGCGCGACAGCAGCAGGCCGGTCAGCGCGCAAAAGCCGATCAGGACGAAGATCGAGAGGATGATCCGGGGCAGCGCCCGGGCGGCGGCGGCGACCGTCTCACGGGTGAAGCCGAGGCCGATCTTCCAGCCGACCAAGGCGTAGCTGACGACCAGCAGCGCATGGGGAAGCTCCAGGCGCACGATCCCGGCCAGGCCGAGCGCGGTGCCGAGAACGAGCGGCCCGACCAGCCCGCCGGCGGGGATGCGCAGGCGGATCCCCGCCCAGGCGCCGATTGCCGCGACCGCCAAAGTCTCGGCCAGCGGCAGTTTATGGATCGGCGCCAGCCAGTCCGCGCCGGGCAGATGGGCGGCATGGCCGCGCAGGAGCATGGCAAGCAGGGCGGCGAGGCCGGCGACGCAGACGACCCGCGTATAGGTCATCACCGCGACCAGGCGGGCGTCGGCGCCATGAGCCTGGGCCATCAGCACCATCGCCGTCGCCGCGCCCGGCGCGGAGCCCCAGATGGCGGCGGTGCCGGGCAGGACCTGCCAGCCGCTCAGCAGCCAGCCGAGCAGGCTGCTCGCCGCTAGCGTCGCCGCCGTCACCGCCAGGAAGATCGGCCAGTCGCTGACGACGGTGGTGACCATGCCACGGGTCATCGAGGCGGCGATCAGGCACCCGACCAGCGCCTGGGCGGCGGCGAACGGCAAAAGAGGCACCTGCAGCCGCGCTCCCCGCACCGCGACGAGGATGGCGGCCGCCATCGGTCCGAGCAGGAAAGCGGCGGGTGCGCCGACCGCCGACAGTGTCCCGGCGAAAGCGGCGGACAGAAGCAGGAGGAGGAGCCAGGCGCGGACGCCGGTCAGGCCCTCAAGCGTCACCGAGCACCAGTTCGTCGGAGCGGCGGATGCGGGCGATCTGGGCGAGGATGTTGGCGATGGCGAAATCGTGCAGCTCGGCCGCGCGGGAGGTGGTCGCGTCCTCGGCGACGACCAGATCATAGCCCAGTTCCCAGGCGTGGCGCGCCGTCGATTCGACGCCGAAATTGGTGGCGATGCCGGCGAGCACGATGGTGGTGATGCCGCGGCGGCGAAGCTGCAGGTCGAGGTCGGTGCCGGTGAAGGCGCCCCATTGACGCTTGCGGATCCTGACGTCGCCATCCTGCGCCAGGCCCTCGGCCAAGTCCGTCCACTCCGGCGGCAGTCCGCCCGGCGGCATCGGCGCCGGCCGATCGACGTTGCGCGGGGGCCGGTCGGCGCCGTCGGCGGCCCAGCCGACATGGACCAGCATCACCGGCGCGCCGGCCGCGCGAAAGCGGACGGCGAGCGCCTTCGCCTTCTCCACCACCTCTTCGCCGGTGCGCGGCGCCAGCGGCATCGAGACAATGCCGTTTTGCAGGTCGATCAGCACCAGAGCGCTGCGCTTCGGGTCGAGAGCGACCGGTTCCGCCATCAGTCGAGCGCTTCCGCGCGCGCGGCCCGTGGCGCGCCGGCCGGGTGCATCACCGTCTTCAAATTCATGAACTCGTTCATGCCGTAGCGGCTCAATTCGCGGCCGTGGCCCGAATGCTTGATGCCGCCGAACGGCGCTTCGGGCGCGGAGGCGAGCAGCTGGTTGATCGCCGTCATCCCCGCCTCGATCTCACGGATGAAACGTTCCTGCTCGGTCGGCTCGTTCGTCCACACCGACGAGCCGAGGCCGAACGGAATGTCGTTGGCGATGCGGATCGCATCGTTGAGGTCGGCGGCGCGGAAGACCATCGCGATCGGGCCGAAAATCTCCTCCGCCGTCAGCGGGCTGTCGAGCGGGACGTCGGCGAGGATGCCGGCGGTCAGGAAGGCGCCCGGCCGGTCGGGCCTTTCGCCGCCGAACAGGAGGGTGGCGCCGAGCGCCTTCGCTTCCTCCAGCTGCTTCAGCACGGTGTCGCGCTGCTCGAAACTGGAGAGCGGGCCCATGTCGGTGGCCGGGTCGAACGGATCGCCGGCCTTCACCGCCTTCATCGCTGCCGTGAACTTGGCCATGAAGGCGTCATATATATCGGCATGGACGATCATCCTCTTGGCGCAGACGCAGGACTGGCCGGTATTCTGGATGCGCGCCTTGACGCCCTGCTTCACGGCCTCGTCGAGGTCGGCCGACGGCATGACGATGAACGGGTCGGAGCCGCCCAACTCGAGCACCACTTTCTTCAGCGCCTTGCCGGCGACTTCCGCCACCGATCGGCCGGCGCCCGCACTGCCCGTCAGGGTAACGGCGGCGATGCGATCGTCGGCGATCAGGCCCGCGACCGCGCCCGACTTGATCGCCAGGTTCTGGAACAGGCCTTCGGGAGCGCCGGCTTCGGTCACCATCTCCTCGAGCAGGCCGGCGACGCCCTGGACGATGCTGGCATGCTTCAGCAGGCCGACATTGCCGGCCATGATCGCCGGCGCGAGGAAGCGCACCACCTGCCAGTAGGGGAAATTCCAGGGCATGACCGCAAGCACCGGGCCGAGCGGCAGCCAGCGCAGCTCGGCGGTGCCGCCGGCGGCGAGCGTCCGGTGCTCCGGCTCCAGCATGGCGGCGCCGTCCTTCGCATAGACGCGGAAGGCGGCGATGCATTTCTCGACCTCGGCGACCGCGCTCGACAGGGTCTTGCCCATCTCCAAGGTTGCCATGCGGGCGAGCCGGTCCTTATTCGCCTCGAAGCGATCGGCGATGCCGGAGAGGAGGGCGGCGCGTTCGGAAAGGTCGCTGGTGCGCCAGCGGCGGAAGGCGGCGGCGGCCCTGGCGAGCTTGGCGTCGAGCTCGGCGGCATCGAGCTCGTCATGGGTGGCGATCTCTTCGCCGGTCGCCGGATTGATGCTTCGAAACATGTTTCTTCTCCCACCGGATCAGGCGGCGACCGGCACTCCGAAAAGGTCGTGCTCGTCCGCATCCTCCACCAGAACGCTGAGAATGTCCCCCGGCTTCGCTTCGGGCGCGTCGCGCAGATGGACTTCGCCGTCGATTTCGGGCGCGTCGGCCTTCGAACGGCCGGTGGCGCCGCCCTCTCCGTCGGCGACGTCGATCAGCATGTCGATCGTGCGGCCGACCTTCGCTTCGAGCTTGGCCGCGGAAATGCGGGCGGTGAGGTCCATCAGCCGGGCGTAGCGCTCCTCCTTCACCTCTTCCGGCACCGCGCCGGGCAAGGCATTGGCGGCGGCGCCCTGGACGGGCTCGAAGCGGAAGGCGCCGACCCGATCGAGCTGCGCTTCCTCGAGCCAATGGAGGAGATAGTCGAAATCCGCCTCGGTCTCGCCGGGGAAGCCGACGACGAAGGTCGAGCGGATGGCGATGTCAGGGCAGATTTCGCGCCAGCCCCGAATCCGCTCCAGCACCCGCGCTTCGTTGGCCGGCCGCTTCATCGCCTTCAGCACCGGCGGCGAGGCGTGCTGGAAGGGGATGTCGAGATAGGGAAGGACCAGCCCCTCCGCCATCAGCGGGATTACCCGGTCCACATGCGGATAGGGATAGACGTAATGGAGCCGCACCCAGGCGCCCAGCTTGCCGAGCTCGCGGGCGAGATCGGTCATGTGGGCGCGGACTTCCTCGCCTTTCCAGGGCCAGGCGGCGTGGCGCAGGTCGACGCCATAGGCCGACGTGTCCTGGCTGATGACCAGCAGCTCCTTCGTCCCCGCCGCGACCAGTTTCTCCGCCTCGCGCAGGATCGCGTCGGGGCGGCGGCTGACGAGGTCGCCGCGTATCGAAGGGATGATGCAGAAGCTGCAGCGATGGTTGCAGCCCTCGGAGATCTTCAGATAGGAATAATGGCGCGGCGTCAGCTTCAGCCCGCTCTCCGGCACCAGGTTGAGATAGGCCGAGGGCGGCACCGGCGCGGCGACATGGACGGCGCCGACCACCTGCTCATATTGGTGCGGGCCGGTGACGGCGAGCACGCCCGGGAATTTCGCGCGGATCAGCTCCGCTTCGCCGCCCAGGCAGCCGGTGACGATGACCCGCCCGTTCTCGGCGATCGCCTCGCCGATCGCGGCGAGGCTCTCCTCCTTGGCGGAATCGAGGAAGCCGCAGGTGTTGACCAGCACCACGTCCGCTTCCTCATAGCCGGCCGACAGCTGATAGCCGTCCGAGCGCAGCTTGGTCAGGATCCGCTCGGAATCGACCAACGCCTTCGGACAGCCGAGCGAGACCATGCCGACCTTGGGCGGGGAGGGGAGCGTGATTGCCATGGGAGCCGCGCACATAGGGATAAGGAGGCCTTTTTCCTAGGGGCAACACAGGCAAGGCCCCTCCCTGAAAGGGAGGGGAACAAGAGTGCGTCGTCCCCCAGAAGCCGCTCCTTCTCCGCGTGCCCGGCTGAAACGCCGCGCTCGCGGCTCGATCGGCCGGCCCAGCTTGTGCTTCCTCCACGCTGCGTTATCGTGGCGACGCCGTCGCATCCAAGGGGAGGGGATGATGGGTCCTGCGCGCCGTCCTGCCGCCCTTCTGGCAGCCTTCGCTCTCCTCTCCTCTTCCTCGCCGCTGGCCGCCCGCGAGCGCTTCGTGCCGATCCAGCCGCGGCCGGTGATCGAAGTGGTCGTCACCGGCGACGACGTCTGCCCCGAGGGACGGGCCGAGGACATTCTGGTCTGCGGCATGCGCTCGATGGGGCCGGCGCAGCTCCGGATCCTCCACCGCTTCTCGCAATGCGTGGCCCAGCGCCGCCCCGGCGCGGCCCGCGACATCCTCGCCCGCGGCTATGACGCGGCGATGCGGCCGGCGCTCGGCCGGATTGCGGCCTGGGGCCTCGATTGCGGACCGGGCGGCCATCTTCACGTCAGCGGCATGTTGTTCGCCGGCGCCATGGCCGAGGCCTTGCTGGTCCCGCTGACCCGCGGCGCCAGCCTGGAACGAGTCGTCGCCTTCGATCCCGACCGCCCCTCGCTCGACGCCCGCGACGAGGCGGAGATGATGAGCTTCTGCGCGGTCCGTGCGGCGCCCGCTGCCGTTGCCGCCTTGTTCGCGACGGACGGGGCGAGCCGCCGGGAAGAGGCGGCGGTGCAGGCGCTGCTGCCGCAGCTCACCGAATGCCTGGGCCGCGACGTTCGCCTCGTCACCAACCGGCCGGCGCTCCGCGCTTTGCTCGCGCTTGCCGCCCTGCGGCTGGCGCTCAACAACCATGCCGCGCCGGCGAGGGCGAGCATGAGGGGGGATAAGGGATGAAGGTTTCGCAAGGCGTTTTATTCGCTCTGATGCTGATCGCTGCCGTGCCGGCGTCGGCCCAGAACGACTGTTCGGGGGCGCGGGACGATTATTCGCGCGCCATCGAGGCGGTTGCCGACGCGTTGCGCCTCTATTCCCGCTGCATCTCGGGGAGCGGCGGCCGCAACTCCTGCGCGCTCGAATTCAAGCGGCTCGAAAAGGCGCAGCGGAGCTTCGACGAAGCGGTGATGCAGATCGGCTTCCGCTGCCGGGCCGAGCGGCAGGGCAAGTTCGGCGAGCCGGACTGACCGGCCGATATTCGGCTCGAAGATCGGCCCCTGTTCTGCTAGCGTGGCGGTTGCTGTTTTCGGGAGGTGGGGCATGGCCGATCAGTCGCTCAAACAGGCAGAGGGCGTCGACGGGATGGGTGAGCCTCCGACGCAGCGGCGAGAATGGCTTTCGCCGGCGGTCCGCTCGCTGAAGACCAGCGAGGCCGAGTTAGGGCCCGTTTTCCCCGCGACCGACGGCATTGAAGGTCACTCCTGAGACGCTGCCGCCGAGCGCAACGGGCGGGGCAATGCTTTGGGGTGAGCTGGAACGTGAGGGCGTGGCGCCTCCCGGCGCCGCGCTGAGCCTGCTGGAGCGCGCGATTGCCGCCGATCCGGGAAAGGCCGCGCTCCACGTCAAGCTGGCCCATCTGCATGTGGACCGGTTCGATTTCAGCGCCGCGGCGATCGCGTTCGAGACCGCCCTGCGGCTCGATCCCGACCTCCCCCACCTCCGGATTCGGCTGGCGGCCTGCCATAACCTCCTGAAACAACATGGCGCGGTGCTCGAGCTCCTGGCCGCCGACCCCTTGCCGCGGCACGACCGCGGCATCGCCCTGGCAGAGCTCGGTCGGACGGCGGAGGCGGAAGCCCAGTTCCGGGCGGTGCTGACGGTCGATCCGCACAACCGCCAGGCGTGCCGGATGTTGTGCCGGTTGCTGCGTCGGGACGCGCGGTGGCGAGAGCTGCTCGAGACGTGCGAAAGCCTCGCCGCATGCGGCGTCGCGCACAGCCAGTTGCTCTACGACTGGGGAACGGCTCTGGCACTCGCCGGCGACGAACAGCGGGCGCGGGCGATCCTGCTGGATCCTGCGCGCGTTGTCAGGATCCCATTGCCGTCTCCCGACGGCCGGGAGAATGCGGCGGCATTCAACGCGGCCCTGGCCGACGACATCCTGGCCAACCCCCACCGTGTCAGTGATTTCGCGACCGACGAGGCGGCCAATCGCGGCAGCAGCCGCGTTCACGCCCTGCTCGAGGGGCGGCGACCGGAACTGATGAGGAGCCTGGCCGAGTCCCTGCAGGCGGTCGTCGGCGCCCTGACCCTGGCACCGGCAGGTCCGTTCGACCCCTGGGTCGGCGCCCGCCCGCCCGCCGCGCGCCTCCAGGCCTGGGGGCTGATCCAGCGTGGCGGCGAGCATGAGGAATGGCATCTGCATCGCGACGGCTGGCTGAGCGGCGTTTATTATCTGCGCGTGCCGGAGGCGGTCTCGGCCAAGGGGAATGGCCGCGGCTGCATCGAGTTCGGACCGCCCGGAACGCTTGCAAGGCTCAGGCCCGATTTCATTCCCGTTCTGAGGATCGAGCCCGTCGAAGGGATGCTGCTGCTCGCCCCGTCTCACTATCCGCACCGCACGATCCCGACCGGAACCGACGATCATCGGATCAGCCTTGCGTTCGATGTGGCGCCCGCCCGTGCGGCCCGGTCAGCCGCTGAGCGGCGCGGTTTCCGGCGGTAGATCGGCCTGCGGCAAATCCGCCTCAGTCGACCAGCTCCACCGCCATCGCCGTCGCCTCGCCGCCGCCGATGCAGAGGCTGGCAAGGCCTTTCTTCCGGCCGTGCGTCTCGAGCGCCGAAAGCAAGGTCGCCAGCACCCGCGCGCCGCTGGCGCCGATCGGGTGGCCGAGAGCGGTGGCGCCGCCATGGACGTTGATGATGTCGTGCGGAATGCCGAGGTCGTGCATCGCGATCATGGCGACGCAGGCAAAGGCCTCGTTCACCTCGAACAGGTCCACGTCCGCCACTTCCCAGCCGGCCCGTTCCAGCGCCTTCTTCATCGCGCTGACCGGCGCGGTGGTGAACTGCGCCGGCTGATGGGCATGGGCGGCATGGCCGGCGATGCGGGCGACCGGCCTGATGCCGAGCCGGTCGGCGACGCTCTGGCGCGTGATCACCAGCGCGGCGGCGCCGTCGGAGATGGACGAGGCATTGGCGGCGGTGATCGTGCCGTCCTTGGCGAAGGCCGGCTTCAGCGTCGGGATTTTGGAGGCGTCGCCTTTGGCCGGCTGCTCGTCGGCGGCGACGATGGTGGGGCCCTTGCGGCCGGCGATCTCGACCGCGACGATCTCGCGCTCGAACCAGCCTTCCGCCTGCGCCTTCTGGGCGCGGGTCAGGGAGGCGATGGCATAATCGTCCTGCGCCTGGCGGGTGAACTGATAGTCGCGCGCGCTGTCCTCGGCGAAGCTGCCCATCAGGCGCCCCTGCTCATAGGCGTCCTCGAGCCCGTCGAAGAACATGTGGTCGAGGATCTTGTCGTGGCCGATGCGGGCGCCGGCGCGATGCTTGGTCATCAGATAGGGGGCGTTGGTCATCGACTCCATGCCGCCGGCGACGATGATGTCGGCGGAGCCGGCGATCAGCGCGTCGGCGGCCATGATCGCGGCCTGCATGCCCGAACCGCACATCTTGTTGACCGTGGTCGCCTCGACATGATTGCCGAGCCCGGCCTTGATCGCGGCCTGGCGCGCCGGCGCCTGGCCGAGGCCGGCGGGGAGAACGCAGCCCATATAGATCTTCTCGATCGCATCATGGGCGACGCTGGCCCGCGCCACCGCCGCGCCGACCGCGGCCGCGCCGAGATCGGTGGCGCTGGCGCCGGCGAGGCTGCCCTGGAAGCTGCCCATTGGCGTGCGGGCATAGGAGAGGATAACGATCGGATCCTGGGCAGGCATGGGGGCTCCTTGGGCGATGTGGCGCCACATAGGCATGTCCCCCGCCTTGTTCAAATCGCGCGCCCTCTGCTAGGGCCGCCACGACAGGAGAGGATCGCATGGATTTCGGGCTCGACTTCGCGCTCGGCGAGATGGCGGACGCGATCCGCGAGACCACCAGCCGCTTCGCCGCCGACCGGATCGCGCCGCTCGCCGCCAGGATCGACGAGGAGGACTGGTTCCCCCGCGAGCTCTGGCCGGAAATGGGCGCGCTCGGCCTCCACGGCATCACCGTCGAGGAGGAATATGGCGGGCTCGGCCTCGGCTATCTCGAGCATGTCGTCGCGCAGGAGGAGGTGGCGCGCGCCTCCGCCTCGATCGGCCTCTCCTATGGGGCCCATTCCAATCTCTGCATCAACCAGATCCGGCGCTGGGCCAGCCCGGAGCAGAAGGCGAAATATCTGCCGAAGCTGATTTCCGGCGAGCATATCGGCGCGCTCGCCATGTCGGAGGCGGGGGCGGGATCGGACGTCGTTTCGATGAAGCTGCGCGCCGAAAAAGCGGAGGGCGGCTATGTCCTCAACGGCACCAAATTCTGGATCACCAACGCCCATTATGCCGACACGCTGGTCGTCTATGCCCGGACGGGCGAGGGCAGCCGCGGCCTCACCACCTTCATCGTCGAGAAGGACATGCAAGGCTTCTCGCTCGGCCAGAAGCTCAACAAGATGGGGATGCGCGGCTCGCCCACCGGCGAACTGGTGTTCGACGACTGCTTCGTGCCCGACGAGAATGTGATGGGGCCGGTCAATGGCGGCGTCGGCGTGCTGATGTCCGGCCTCGATTACGAGCGGACGGTGCTCGCCGGCATCCAGCTCGGCATCATGCAGGCATGCCTCGACGTCGTCCTGCCCTATGTCCGCGAGCGCAAGCAATTCGGGAAGCCGATCGGCGCGTTCCAGCTGATCCAGGCGAAGATCGCCGACATGTATGTCGCGCTGAACTCGGCGCGCGCTTACGTCTATGCCGTGGCGCGGGCCTGCGATGCCGGCAAGACGACGCGCTTCGACGCGGCCGGCGCGATCCTCTACGCTTCGGAAGGTGCGGTGAAGGTGGGGCTGGAGGCGATCCAGGCCCTGGGCGGCGCCGGCTATACCAAGGACTGGCCGGTCGAGCGCTACATGCGCGACGCCAAATTGCTCGACATCGGCGCCGGCACCAACGAGATCCGCCGCATGCTGATCGGCCGCGAGCTGATCGGCGCCGGGGCATGAACGG
>JAXDOV010000186.1:0-7359 GCA_034668705.1 Sphingomonadales bacterium | reverse complement strand
TGACGATTTGGACCTGGTGCCATTCCGGCCAGGGCGACTGGCTGGCGACGAGCCGGGCATAAGCGGCATCCGCTTCGGCATCGTCATGATAGCGCCAGCGATTGTCCCGCCACCAGCCCGCCTTGAGGTCCGCCGGCAGCAGGCGGCCGGCGGCGGCGGCCGTCGCTCGAGGCGGCGCCGTCGTCGCGGCGCAGGCGGAGAGGAACAGGAAAAGGAATGCGAGTAGATTTCCGGTCTTCATTCCCGCCCCCTCCCCGCTTCCAAGCTCAGCCCTGTCCCCGCGCCGCCGCGAGCTTAGCCTGCGCCGCCGGCAGGCCTTCCGCATAGAAACGCCGGACGAAGGCCGCGGTCGGCGTATCGCGCAATTGCTCCATCAAGGTCTTCATCGGCGGCGGCATCTGCTCGATCGGCGGCAATTTCGTGCCGAACCCCTTGGGCAGGATCAAAGGCGCCGCGGCCGAGGCCAGCGCGATGTCGCCGAGCGTGATCCGGTCGCCCTGCAGATAGAGGCGTCCGTCGGCGACCCTCTTGTCGGTCTCGGCGAAACTGGAGATCACCTTTTCATGCGCCGCCTGCGCCGCTTCCGGCGTCAGCTTCAGCCGGGACGAGATCAAATTGCGCATGATCGGATAGAAGAGCGGCATGATCAGCCGCTCGAACCAGGAGGTCGGCTCGGCGAAGATCGGCTCCATCAGCCGTCGCTCCGGCAGCAGATGGTAATAAGCGAAGATCGCGGTGCCGCCGGACATGGTGCCGTTATAGAGCAGCCAATCGGCCTCGAACTGGGCGGCGACGGCCGGCTCGGCCGGGATCAGCCGGAATTCGGCCGGGACGCCCTCATCGTAAAAGGCGGCGATCGGCCGCGGCTGGGCGACCTTGACGCCCTTGCCGTAGACGAACGGCACCGCGCTTTCGCCGCCGTGCAGCTTGACCGGCAGCAGCACGAAGGGGACGAGATGGTCGTCCTCGCGATAGGACACCCCATAATAACGAAGCAGCATCCGCGCCTGCTCGCTGTCGAGCGTCGGCGCAAAGGTGATCATCGTGACCGGCGACGGAACGCTGCTCGTCATCGTGAAAGCCCCCTTGCCGGCGCGATTGCGCAAGCCGGAGTGGAGCGTAACGGTCTCGCGGAGACGCGTCAAAGGGCCCAAGTAAACATCACCGGCGCCGGCAATAGAGATCGGGCTGTCCGGCTCCGATCGTCTGAAAAGAATCTGCCCGGGCAGGGCCTTTTCAGGCGATGGTCGGGGAGACAGGATTCGAACCTGCGACCCTCTGCTCCCAAAGCAGATGCGCTACCAGGCTGCGCTACTCCCCGCCTACGCTAAAGCTTCGGCGGGCAAGCCCGCCAGGGCCCTGCTAGCTCAAACCTCGCTGGCTTGCCAGCCGTAGCTCGAAGAGCGGAGGCTGGTGGGCCCGGCAGGATTCGAACCTGCAACCAAGCCGTTATGAGCGGCCGGCTCTACCGTTGAGCTACAGGCCCATCGCTCTCGCTCCGGCGTGGATTAGCGAAGCCGGTGGAGGTTGGAAAGCCAAGCGCAGTTCGAGCGAAACGGAAAGACTGTCAGGAGCGCGCCGGTTCGATGGCGGCCGCCATTCCCCGTCATGCTCCGAGCGTTCCCCGGCGAAGGCCGGGGCCCAGAGAGAAGTTGGACCCCGGCTTTCGCCGGGGAACAGCGTCAAAGCGGTTCAACCCGAATGAAACCGATCCTAGCCCTGCCCGCTCGATCGTTCGGCGGGCTCCAGCGGCGGCAGATAGAGGAAGAAGCGCTGCTCGCCGACGACGAGGGCGCCGCCGACCGCTTCGGCGAGGTTGCGGACGAGGCGCAAGGCGAAGCCGAGGCCGAGCGCGGGCGCGCCGGGCCAGTCGCCTTCGGGGCTGTAGCCGGGATCGAGCAGGGCGCCTTCGTCGAGCCCGGCGATCGCCGCCGGCCGGTCGATCGACAGGCACAGCATCCTGCGCCCCGCCATCTCGCCGCCGGCCATTTCGCCGACCGCCATGGTCGCGCCGATCGTTTCCCCCTCCCCCGCCAGGCCGATCGTCGCGGCGAGGATGCGGGCGAACATCCGCTCCGCGGCGCCTTGCTCGACCCGCGCCGGCGGCAGGTCGCGCTCGATCTCGATCGAGATGCGGCTGCCCCTTTGCTGCGCCACCCGCTCATAGGCGTCGTGGAGCCGGCACAGCAGGGCGACCGCGTCGACCGAGCTCTCGTCGAGCTGGAGGCGGCGGGTCTCGATCCGCGCCGCCATGTCGAGGTCGTCGACGGCCGAGAGCAGGCTCTGCGCCTGCTCCATGATGTCGGCGGCGCGGCTGCGATAGGCGGCTGCGGCGGGCCCCATATACTGGCCGTCGATCATCTCGGCGAAGCCGACGATGGCGTTGAGCGGCGTGCGCAGCTCGTGGATCAGCTGGCGGAGCGATTCGGCCGGGATGCTCGTCCCGAACAGGCCGTCCGGCGCGGCGGCGGCGGCGCTCTCGGGCCTGCTCGCCACTTCGTCGACCCGCGGGCGGCGGGCGGTGCCGCGATAGCCGAGGAAATGGCCCTGGCGCGGATCGAAGAAGGGAACGCCGGAGATCCGCCAATCGCCCGAGGCGGCGCCCGATCCGGCGACGCTGAAGCGGGCGTCGCGGAACGGCGCCCGTTTCTCGAACGCGCCGGCGGCCTGGCCGTCGACGCCGTATTGGCCGCGCTCGGCGATCGAGGCGATGCTCTGGCCGACGATCGGCCCGCGCGGCGCCCCTTCGACCCAGAAAAGCACGCCGTCGACCCCGGCCTCCCAGTGGAAGCTCTCGACGGAAGGCGGCGCGTCCGGCTCGGGCGCGATGGTCTCGCGCTGCCGCCGGAAGCTCTCGATGCGCGCGACAAGGTCACGGATCTGGCTGTCGCCGCTCCGCCCGGGCGTTCCCGCGGCCGGCACCGCCGGCGCCTCCTCGCCGGCGCCTTCGACGCGGCCCGACAAAGCGAAATCGCTGCCGCCGAAGCCGGCAAGGGCATGGCGCACGTCGGCGGAAAGGTCGCGGCGATGGCGCAGCAGGCTGCGGCCGGTCGGCGTCAGCGACGGCAGCAGCGCGAGCCATTCCTCCGCCTCCAGCCGCGCGCCGGCGAGCAGGGGCGCCGCGATCTGCGCCTGATCGTCGGCGAAGAAAGCGAGGATCCCGGGCGAGACGCGGCGGCCGGACAGCGATTCGGCTACCTGCCGGCGGGTGGCCGCGGGAACTTGCGGACGCATGTCGCGGAGCCAGGCCAGGGCCTCCGCCGCTTCATCCTCGTCCTTGCCCTGCGCGACCAGGTCGACGACCTGGCGCCACTTGGCGGCAAGAGCGGAGGGATGGTCCTCGCGCTGCGCCAGGACCGTCGCGATCATGTCGTTGAAGCGCACGCCTGTCCTCGCCGGCCTGGGGGCCGACTCATGGCCCATGCAATCGTTAACGCGGCCGGGCGGAAGGCGGAAGGCGGCAAAACGGCACGTCGCAAATTGGGACGCGCGCCGCGTCTCGAAAAAAGGGCGCCGGGACGCTTCCGCGTCCTCCGGCGCCTTCGATGATCCGCGCCGGATCAGCCGCGCTGGGCGAGCCAGGACAGCCACAGGCCCGCCAGCTGGGCCCGCGGGCCGCTCACGGCGTGGAAGGCCGCTTCGGCTTCGGGGCGGCGGCCGGCCAGCGCCAGCGCAATGCCGAGGCGGGTATTGACGACGTTCGGATCGACGCCGCCCTTCTGCAAGGCGACGCGATAGAGGTCGACCGCCTTGGCATAATCGCCATAGCTCGCATAAGCCGAGGCGGTGTTCAGGGCGAGCGTGCCGGTTGCGGCCGCGCGCGCCTTGGTCTCCACGCCCGGAAGCGAGGCGCGGTCCTCCGCGACCTTGGCGGTGCTCCTCGAGAGCATCTGCTGGCCCGAGCCGGGCGTGATCTTGCCCGCGCGGATGCCGCTTTCCAGCACGGCCTTCTCCTCGCCGGGGAGGCCGCTGGTCTCGAGCATGGTCGCCAAAGAGAGATATTCGCCCGAGCTGGTCATGCTGCCGCTGGCGTAAAGCAGCCGGAACAGGTCGAGCTGCACGTCCTTGGGCAGCTCGGCGCTGCTGTTGTAGATGAGGATGGCGTTACCGAGATTCTGGGCGTTCGGGTAGAGCCGGAGCAGCTCCCGGTTCATCTCCTGGACGGCCGCCTGGTTCTTCGTCCTATAGGCGAGCCCGAGCGCGTTGCGGTACCAGGGCTCCGGCGCCTTCTGGCCGGCCGCCGTGCTGAGCGTGATCGCCCGCTGGAGCAGGGCGAGCGCCTCCGCCTCCTTGTGAAGCTCGATCTTGGCGCGGGCGAGGTTGACGACGCTGTCGAGGTCGTTGGGATTGCTGGCGAGCGCCGTGTTGAGCGCGGCTTCGGCGCGCGGCCAGTCCTTGGCGTCCACGGCGAGCGCGCCGATGTGACGGTTGAACAGCAAAGTCTCGGCCGGGTCGGCGCCGCCGGTGGCGAGCACCGCCTGCAGCCCTTCCAGCTGTGCCGCCGGGTCGTTGCGGTCGATTGCATGCTGCAGGCGGAACTTGGCGATCAGATATTTTTCATCGGGGGTGGTCGCGACCGCTTCGGCGGCGGCGAGCTTCTGCGGATAGCTCGCCTCGTCCTTCGCCGTCACCGCCGCCTGCAATTCCTGCAGCGGCTTCTGCGCGGGCTTGGTGATGTTGTAACGGCGTTGCGCGGGCGCGGCCGCCGCCTGGCCCTGCGCCGCTCCCGGCTTGGGCTTCTGGGCAAGGGCCGGCTGCGAGGCCGCCCCGGCCGCGACGATCAAGGCGGCGGTGGCGGCGGTGGAAAAGAGCTTCATCGATAATCTCCCGCTGATATTCGAACCGGATCCGGTCACCCGCGCTGGGCGAGCCAGATCCGCCACAAGGAAGCGAGATCCGCCCGCGGTCCGCCGACGGCGCCGAAGGCCGCATCGGCCTCCGGGCGGCGGCCGGCCAGCGCCAGCGCGATCCCGAGATGGGTGTTGACGATATTGGCGTCGGCCGTGCCCTTGGCGAGGGCGGCGCGATAGGCGTCGGCCGCCGCCGTATAGTCGCCGAAGCTCAGCAGCTGGTCGCCCGCCTGGAGCGTGCCGGCGGCGCGCAGGCTCGCCAGCCGCGTCTTCGCCGCGGCGGCGCTGCGCGTGGCGGCGACGACCGCGGCCTTGAAGGCCGCCTTGTCGGTATCGACGATCCTGGCGGCCACGCCCTCGTCGAGCACCGAGCGGCTCTCGCCGGGCAGGCCGGCGGCGGTGAAGTTCTGCGCCGCGTCGAGATAGTCGCGCTCGCCGCCGAGGCCCTTGGCCAGGCGCTGGAGCCGGATCGCGTCGACCAGGCTGGCCGGGTCCGGCTTGGCGGCGTCGCGATAGACGAGGATGACGTCGCGCCAATTCTCCGGCGAGGGATAGGCCGCGACCCAGTCCCGGCTGAACCTGAGGGCCTGGGGCGCGAGCGAGGTGGACAAAGCGAGGTCGACGCCGCGGCGGTACCAGCTTTCCGGCACCGGCTGGCCGCGCGCCTTCTGCAGCGCGATCGCCCGGTCGATCAGCGCCACCGCATCCGCATTCTTGCGGCCATCCATCTTGATCTGGGCAAGCGTCAGGGCGAGCTCGGGGCTCGGCGCCAGCTCCAGGGCGCGCGCATAAGCGGCCTCGGCGCGGGCGCGGTCGCGGGTGGAAAGGGCGGTCGTCCCCTGCAGGCCGTAAAGCCCGCCGAGATCGGCCGGCGGCGAACGGCCGCTCGCGATCAGGGCTTCGACCGCCGAGGCCTGGAGCGCGGCATTGCCGGTCTCGCGCGCGAGCTGGAACTGGAGCAAGGCCGTATAATAACGCGCGTCGTCGCTCCGCGCCGCCGATTGGGCGGCGGCCAGCGCGCCGGCGGCGGCGGCATAATCGCGCCGCGTCAGGCTGTCCTGCAATGCGGCGAGCGCGGCGCGTTCCGGCTTGCTCAGATGGGGCAAGGGAGCCGAGGAAACGGGACGCTGCTGGGCCTGCGCGGCCGGGGCGCAAAGCAAGGCCGCGCCGGCGCCGAGGATGAGGCTGAGCTTTAGCCTCGGAACGGAACTCATCCACTGCCTCCTGCTTGATCGACGAAGCGGCCCGGAGCGCCTCGAACGGCGGCCTCTCTAGCTCCAATCCCGGCGCGTTGCTAGCATTGCGCCTCTGAACCGCCGTTGAACCGTAAGTGGCAGCGAATAAAGGCGAAAGACGGCTTCCGCTCGCGGCTCCGAAAGCCGTGAAGGAGCCGAAACGAGCCCGCGGCGGGACGGAAATGCCCGGCCACCGCGCTGGCCTTTTCGAAGAGGCTTCCTATCTAGGGTTCCTCGCGCGCACACGCGTATAGGCGCACGCGCGCGGGGTGGCGCCGGGCCGGGCCATCGGCTAGGCTCCTCCCGACACCGCGCATTCCCGCGTTCCACGACCAAAACAAGCAGGAAATTCCATTGGCCAGCGCCCCGCCGACCATCGACAGCAGCGATATCTCCCCCGTCTCCATCGTCGAGGAGATGAAGACCTCCTATCTCGATTACGCGATGTCGGTGATCGTCGCGCGCGCCCTCCCCGACGTGCGCGACGGGCTGAAGCCCGTCCACCGCCGCATCCTCTACGGCGCCCATGACGCCGGCTTCGTCGCCGGCAGGCCCTATCGCAAGTCCGCCCGCCTGGTCGGCGACGTCATGGGTAAATACCACCCGCATGGCGACGCCTCGATCTACGACGCGCTCGCGCGCATGACCCAGGACTGGTCGATGCGGGTGCCGCTGATCGACGGCCAGGGCAATTTCGGCTCGATGGACCCCGATCCGCCGGCGGCGATGCGCTACACCGAGGCGCGGCTGGCCCGCGTCGCCAACGCCCTGCTCGACGACATCGACAAGGACACGGTCGACTTCCAGCCCAATTACGACGCCTCGGAGCGCGAGCCGCAGGTCCTCCCCGCCCGCTTCCCCAACATCCTGGTCAACGGCGCCGGCGGCATCGCCGTCGGCATGGCGACCAACATCCCGCCGCACAATCTCGGCGAGGTGCTGGCCGCCTGCCGCGCCTATATGGACAATCCGGCGATCACCGTCGAAGAGCTGATGGAGCATGTGCCGGCGCCGGATTTCCCGACCGGCCCCTTGATCCTCGGCCAAGCCGGCGCGCGCAGCGCCTACCAGACCGGCCGCGGCTCGATCATGATGCGCGCCCGCCACATCGTCGAGGAAGGCCGCGGTGAGCGCCGCTCGATCGTGCTCACCGCCATCCCCTATCAGGTCGGCAAATCGGGGCTGGTCGAGAAGATCGCCGAGGCCGCCAAGGACAAGAGGATCGAGGGCGTCGCCGACATACGCGACGAATCCTCGCGCGAGGGCGTCCGCGT
>JAXDOV010000185.1:0-13032 GCA_034668705.1 Sphingomonadales bacterium | reverse complement strand
GAGGCGGAGCGGCGCGACCCCAAGGGCCTCTACGCCAAGGCGCGCGACGGCCGCATCCCCAATTTCACCGGCATCGGCTCCCCCTATGAGCCGCCCGAGCAGCCCGAAATCCGCATCGACACCACGACGATGAGCGCGGAGCAGGCGGCGGAGGAAGTCGTCGCCCATCTTCTGGGCCTGCGCTGAGCGCGTGGCGGCGCCGCTTTCCGAAGCCGAGATCGCCGCGATCCGCGGCCCCTGGGCTGGCCAGGAAGGACAGCTCGACGCGCCGTTCTGGTCGACGCCGCCCGATCTGGTGGAGCACATGCTCGATCTCGCCGGCGTCGGCGCGACGGATTATCTGATCGACCTCGGCTGCGGCGACGGGCGCGTCGCCATTGCCGCCGGCCGCCGCGGCGCCCGCGCGCTCGGCGTCGACCTCGATCCCGCCCGGATCGGGGAAGCGAAGGCGGCGGCGCGCGCGGCCGGCGTCGCAAAGCGCGTCCGCTTCCGCGTCGAGGACCTCTTCGCCACCCCCCTCGCCAAGGCGAGCGTAGTCACGCTCTATCTGCTGCCGCACGTCCATGCGCTGCTTCAGGGCCGGCTGCTCGCGCAGCTGCGGCCCGGCAGCCGCGTCGTCAGCCACGCTTTCCCGATCGCGGACTGGGTGCCGGCGGCGCAGGAGATGGTGGAGCGGCGGTCGCTCTACCTCTGGACGATCCCGCCCCCGACCGGCGCCCGAACCGGGACCTGCTGAGATGCGCGCGCTCGCTTTCGCTCTGTTGCCCCTCATTGCCGCCTGCGCCGCGACCGGCGCGCCGAACCCGCCGGCGCCGGCCGCCGGCAATTACGCCTGGGCCAGGTTCGACGCACGTGGGGTGACCGCCTCCGGCGCGTCCGGCCTCGCCGACCGCGCCGCCGGCCGCCGCCTCACCATCGACGATCCGGTGCGGATCGCCTCGATCACCAAGCTCCATGTCGCCCTGGGCGTGATGCGGCTGGTCGAGCAGGGCAGGCTCGACCTCGACCGCGACGTCTCCGATTATCTCGGCTGGCCGCTGCGCAATCCGGCCTTTCCGGACCGGACGATCACGCTCCGCCTGCTCCTTTCCCACCGCTCCAGCCTCCGCGACGGCATCGACTATGCGCTGCCGCTCGGCACGACGTTGCGACAGGCGCTGGGCGCGCCGGAAGCCTGGGACAGGGAGCATCCGCCGGGCGCTTATTTCCGCTACGCCAATCTCGGCTTTCCGGTCGTCGCCAGCGCGATGGAGCAGGCGGCGGGCGAGCGGTTCGACCGGCTGATGGACCGGCTGGTGATCAAGCCGCTCGGACTCGACGCCTGCTTCAACTGGACGACCTGCTTTGACGCCCGGATCGCCCAGGCGGTGGTGCTCACCGCGGCCGACGGCTCGGCGGTGAAGGACGACCTCCACGGCCGCCGTCCCGCCTGCCCGGTCGTGCCCGCAGCGGACGGAAGCTGCGCCTGGGAAGAGGCGCCGCTCGCCTCGAACGGCGCCCTGCTTTCGCCGCAGGGCGGGCTGCGCATCTCCGTCCGCGATCTGGCCAAGGTCGGCGGGATGCTGCTGCGGGGCGGCCGCCTGGCCGACGGCCGCCGCTTCCTCTCCGAAGCAAGTCTGGCGGCGATGCGCGCTCCCGCCTGGCGCTTCGACGGCGCCAATGGCGACAGCGAGCGGGATTTCTACTGCGGCTACGGCCTCGCCATGCAGATCCTCGGCCGATGCCCGCCGGGCGACGATCCGTTCGGCGACGGCCGGCCGCTGGTCGGCCATGCCGGCGACGCCTACGGCCTTCGCTCCGGCCTCTGGATCGATCGCGAACGCGGCACCGGCATCGCCTATTTCGCCACCGGCCTCGGCGACGACCCGCCCCGCGGCCGCTCCGCCTATCGCACCATCGAGGAATGGCTGGCGGCGAAGCTGAGGCGGTAAGCCCGACCGTGACAGGCTTCAGTTGCCGCCGCCGTCTCCCGCCCCGAACAGATTGCGCTGCCAGAAGAGCAGGCTCGCCCAGAATTGATAATCCTGGTTCGCCTTCTTGGCGAAGCCGTGGCCTTCATCCTTGCCGAGCAGGTGCCAGGCGGTGCCGCCATTGGCGCGGACGGCGCGGACGATCTGCTCGGCCTCCGACGGCGGCACGCGGGGATCGTTGCCGCCGGTCGTCACCATCAGCGGAATCCGCAGCTCCCTGACCCGGGTCAGCGGCGAGATGGCGAGCAGCTTCGCCCGCTGCACGGGGTCGCGCTCGTCGCCATATTCGACCCGGCGCAGGTCGCGGCGATAGGATTGGGTGTTCTCGAGAAAGGTCACCCAGTTGGAGATGGCGACGACGCAATTCGCCCCGCGCAACTGGTCGCCGAAACGGATCGCGCTGGCATAGCACATATAGCCGCCATAGCTGCCGCCGGTGACGCCGATGCGGGCGGGATCGATGCGCGGATCCTGCTTCAGCCTGGCGAGGAACGCGCCGATGTCCTTCACCGAATTCTCGCGAAGGTCCGGGCCGTTGTCGAGCGCGACGAAGCGCTTGCCGAACCCGGTCGAACCGCGAACGTTGGGATAGAAGACCGCGACGCCGAGCTCGTTCGGATAATAATTGGTGCGGCCGAGGAAGCCGGGGCGCGACTGCCCCTCGGGGCCGCCGTGGATATTGACGAGCAAGGGGCGGCGGCCCGGGAATTTCCGCGGGTCGGGGCGATAGAGAAAGCCGGAGACCTTTTGCCCGTCGAAGCTCGTCGCTTCGATCAGCTCCGGCTCGACATTGGCCTTCGGGTCGAGGCCGCCGGTCTCGCTTTCGGTCCAGCGGGTGACCGCAAGATTGCGCGGATCCACCGCAAAGACGTCCGATGCGGAGCGGGCGGAGGACAAGGTGACCCCCACCTCTCCCCACGGCGCCACATCGAGGCCGCCGGCGACGCCGCGCGGCAGCGCCGCGACCGCGCGGCTCCGGCCGCTGCGCGGGTCGAGCAGCTTCAGCCGGCTGCTCCCCGCCTCGTTGACGAGATAGGCGATGAAGCGCCCGTCCTCCGCAATGGCGAAGCTCTCCACGTCCCAGGGGATGTCACGCACGACCGGGCGGAACCTGCCGGAGGCGGGATCGAGCGTGCCGAGCCGCTGATAGTCCGACCCCTCGTCGGACGTGACCCAAAGGCGCCCGTCCGGTGCGAAGCCGGCGCCGCCATAGGCGATCTGGAGGCGGTGATCGCCGATCGGAGTCATCCGCCCGCTGGCGACGTCGAGGCGGTAGAGATCGCTCTTGTTGACCGACAGATAATTGGCGACGATCGCGGTGCGGCCGTCGGGAGCGAAATCGAGCAGCGCCCAGCCGCCGCCGGCGACCCTCGCCAGCAGACGATCCGTGGTCCGGTCGCGCGGATCGACGATGTAGATGTCGCTGTCGGTGCCGTTGCGGCGGGTGGAGGTATAGGCGAGCCAGCGCCCGTCATGGCTCCAGGCGTTGATCTGGTTGCGGCTCTTGCCGTCGGTGATCAGGACCAGCCGTCCGCCCTCGAGGCGGTAGATCTGCCAGAATTCGTTGCCGCCGACATCCTTCTGCACGACCAGTACGTCGCCCTTGCCCCTCGCATAGCTGGCGCCGGCGATGGTGTCCGCCTCGAACGTGATCTGGCGGCGCATGCCCATCGGCGCGGCGACTTCGTGCACCTGGCTGGTATTGCCGAAGCGGGTGGTGATGGCGATGCCGCGGGTGCGCGGATTCCATCCCTGCAGGGCGGCGGTGCGGAACTCCATATAGGGGCGGGTGGCCTCGGCCAGCCGGTCCGGCACCGGCGGAATGCCGTCCGCGACCAGGGCGGCGGGCTTTTCGACCTGGGAAAGCGCCGGCGCGGCGAGGCCGGCGGCAGCGGCCAGACACAGAAGAAAGCGCATCCGGTCCCCCCTCAAAGGTCAGGAGCGGATGCTAGGCGAGGCCCAAGGGCGCGGCAAGCGGCTCAGCATTCCACCACGTTGACTGCCAAGCCGCCCTGCGCCGTCTCCTTGTAGCGCTCGTTCATGTCGAGGCCGGTCTTGCGCATCGTCTCGATCACCTGGTCGAGCGAGACGCGGTGGGAGCCGTCGCCGACCAAAGCGAGGCGGCTGGCCTCGATCGCCTTGATCGCGCCGACCGCATTGCGCTCGATGCAGGGGACCTGGACGAGGCCGCCGACCGGGTCGCAGGTGAGGCCGAGATTATGCTCCATGCCGATCTCGGCGGCATTCTCGACCTGCCCCGGCGTGCCGCCGAGCGCGGCGGTGAGCCCGGCCGCGGCCATCGAGCAGGCGACGCCGACCTCGCCCTGGCAGCCGACCTCGGCGCCGGAGATGGAGGCATTCTCCTTGAACAGGGAGCCGATCGCGGCGGCGGTGAGCAGGAAGATGCGCACCCCTTCGTCGGAAGCGCGCGGGGTGAAGCGCTGATAATAACGCAGGATCGCCGGGACGATGCCGGCGGCGCCGTTGGTTGGCGCGGTGACGACGCGGCCGCCGGCGGCATTCTCCTCGTTCACTGCCAGCGCCCAGAGGTTGACCCAGTCGAGCACCGTCAGCGGATCGGACAGGGTGCGTTCGGCCCGCTCGAGCAGCAGGCGGTGAAGGCCGGGGGCGCGGCGCTTCACCTTGAGGCCTCCGGGCAGGATCCCGCCCTTGCCGATGCCGCGGTCGATACAGGCCGACATCGCGTCGACGATCTCGCCGAGGCGCCGGTCGATCTCTTCGTCGCTATGCTGGGCCCGCTCGTTGGCGCGGGCGATGTCGGCGATGCTCAGCCGCTCGCGCGCGACGATGGCGAGCAGCTCATCGGCCGAATGATAATTGTAAGGAATGTCCCAGGCGCCGTCGGGCGGGGCGTTGCGGGCGATCGCCGCCTCGTCGACCACCGCCCCGCCGCCGGTCGAATAGGAGATGCCGCTCGCCAGCGCGCGGCCTTCCGCATCGAAGCCGGTGAAGCGCATCCCGTTCGAATGGTGCGGCAGCCGCTCGCGCTGGAGGAAGAGGAGATCGCGCGGCTCGTCGAAGGGGATCTCGCGCTCACCGCCGAGCCGAAGCCGGCCGGTGTCGCGGATCGCGGCGACCGCGGCCTCGGCCTCGTCGGGGTCGATCCGGTCGGGCCGCCGGCCGGAAAGACCGAGCAGCACGGCGCGGTCGGTGGCATGGCCTTTGCCGGTCAGCGCCAGCGAACCGTAGAGCTCAACCTGGACGCGCGCGGTGCGTTCGAGCAGGCCCCGTTCCGACAGCGTCTCGACAAAGCGGCACGCCGCGGTCATCGGGCCCATGGTGTGCGAGCTCGACGGCCCGACGCCGATCTTGAAGAGGTCGAAGACGCTGCTGACCAAGAAAGTCTCTCCCGACCCGGCGCGAAATGGCCCCCGGCCGCCCTTCTGGCAAGCCGGAACGCCCTTCGTGCTGCTCGACGACGCGCGCACCGAGGGCGCGCCGGCGCGGCTGTTCACCGCACCCTCCGGCATTATCGAGACGCGCGATCCGGGCCAGATCGGCGCGTGCCTCGACCGGCTGCGCGAGATGCCGCGCCATGCGGCCGGCTTCATCGCCTATGAGGCCGGCTATGCGCTCGAGCCGAAGCTGGCGCCGCTCCGCCGCGCACCGGACGCGGCCGATCCGCCCCTGCTCTGGTTCGGCCGGTTCGAGCGGAGCGAGGAGGTCGACGCCGCCGCCCTGCTGCCCGATCCGGCTTCCGCCTGGGCCGGGCGGCCGCGGCCGCTGGTCGCGCGCGAGGATCATGAAGCGGCGATGGCGACGATCCGCGAGCATATCCTCGCCGGCGACATCTATCAGGCGAACCTCACCTTCCAGGCCGAAATCCGCACCGCCGGGCATCCGATCGCGCTCTATGCGGCTTTGCGGCAGCGGGCGCGGGCCGGCTGGGGCGGAATCGTCTTCACCGGCGCCCATTGGCTGCTCTCCTTCTCGCCGGAATTGTTCTTCACGCTGGAGCAGGGACGGCTGACCGCGCGGCCGATGAAGGGCACCGCGCCGCGCGATGCCGACCCGGCGTCGCTGCGCGACGATCCCAAGCAGCGGGCCGAGAATCTGATGATCGTCGACCTGCTGCGCAACGACCTCGCCCGCGTCTCCAGGCCGGGCAGCGTCGAGGTGCCCGAATTGTTCGCGGTGGAGACCTATCCGACCCTGCTGCAGATGACCTCGACCGTTACTTCCGAGCTGGCCGAGGGGCTCGCCGCCGCCGACGTGCTGAAGGCGCTCTTTCCCTGCGGCTCGATCACCGGCGCCCCCAAGATCCGGGCGATGGAGATCATCGCCGGCCTCGAAAGCGGGAGCCGCTCCGCTTATACCGGCGCGATCGGCAGGGTTGCGCCGGACGGCGAAGCGGCCTTCAACGTCGCGATCCGCACGCTCGTCCTGCGCGAAGGCGGGAGCGTCGCGCGGCTCGGCCTCGGCTCGGGGATCGTCGTCGACAGCGTGCCGGCGGACGAATGGCGCGAGTGCCTGACGAAGGGAGAATTCGTGGCGACCGACCGGAGCTTCGACCTCATCGAGACGATCCTGTTCGATCCCGAAGAGGGCATGACCGAGCTCGAACGGCACCTCACCCGCATGAAGCGCAGCGCCGAAGCGCTCGATTTCCGCTTCGACCGCCACCATGCGCGCAACGAACTGCAGGCGGCGACCTTCGCCCTCAAGGCGGCCCGGAAGCTGAGGTTGCGCCTGTCGCGGACCGGCGCCACCGCGATCGAGACCCGGCCGCTGCCGCCGGTGCCCTCGGCGCCGGTCGCCGTCGCCGTCGCCCCGCTTCCGGTCGATGCCGCCGACTTCCGTCTCCGCCACAAGACCAGCGATCGCGCGTTCCACGACGACGCCCGCCGCGCCGCCGGCCGGTTCGAGATCCTGTTCCGCGACCCCGAAGGCTTCCTCACCGAAGGCAGCTTCACCTCGCTCTTCGTCGAGCGGGACGGGCTGCTGCTGACCCCGCCTTTGGCGCGCGGCCTGCTTCCGGGGGTGCTGCGCGAGCGGCTGATCGAGGAGGGTCGGGCGCGCGAAGCGGAGCTGAGGCTGGAAGATCTGGCCGGCACTTTCTATATCGGCAATGCCGTCAGGGGGCTGATCGCGGCGCGACTTGCATGAGGTGACCCCAATGACCCTCGATCGGCGTGCCCTGCTCGGCCTGGGTGGAGTCGGCACCGGCGGCGTCCTTGCCCTGCTCTGGGGCGGCGGTTCGTCCGGCGCCGCTGCCGAGACCTTCCAATTCAGGCTGAGCGACGCCGAATGGCGCAGGCGTCTCAATCCGGCGCAATATGCGACCTTGCGCCATGCCGTCACCGAGCGGGCCGGATCGAGCCCGCTCGACCATGAGCATCGCAAGGGCATCTATGCCTGCGCCGGCTGCGCGCTGCCGCTTTATTCCTCGGCGACCAAGTTCGACAGCGGCACCGGCTGGCCGAGCTTCTGGAAGCCGCTGCCCGACGCGGTCCGCACCACCACCGACCACGATCTGATCATGGAGCGGACCGAAGTCCATTGCCGCCGCTGCGGCGGCCATCTCGGCCACGTCTTCGACGACGGGCCGCCGCCGACCCATTTGCGCTATTGCATGAATGGCATCGCCCTGAGGTTCGTCCCCGCATGAAAAAGCTCCTGATCCTCCCGCTCCTCGCGCCCCTGTTCGTGGCCCCTTTGCTCGCGCTCACCGCCTGCAGCCAGGCTTCGGCCGCGCCGCCGCCGCCCGCGAAAGTGGACGTCCCCGCTTCGGCCGGCCTCCAGACCGCGGTGTTCGCCGGCGGCTGCTTCTGGGGCATGGAGGGCGTGTTCGAGCATGTGAAGGGCGTGCGCTCGGTCGTGTCGGGCTATGCCGGCGGCAAGGCCGGCGACGCCAGCTACGAGCAGGTCAGCAGCGAGACCACCGGCCATGCCGAGGCGATCCGCATCGCCTATGATCCGAAGCAGATCAGCTACGGCCAATTGCTGCGCATCTTCTTCGCCGAGCACGACCCGACCTCGCTCAACCGCCAGGGGCCGGACCAGGGCACCAGCTACCGTTCGGCGATCTTCCCGCAGGACGCCGCCCAGCGCCGCGCCGCCTCGGGCTATATCGCCCAGCTCGCCGCCGCCCGCGCTTTCCCGCGGCCGATCGTCACCCGGATCGAAAGCGGCCGCTTCTACCCGGCCGAAGCCTATCACCAGGGCTTCCTGCGCAAGAACCCGTCCCACCCCTATATCGTGATGTGGGACATGCCGAAGCTAAGCGAGCTCAGGAAGCAATTCCCGGAGCTCTGGCGGGGCTAGGCGAAGGCGGTCCCTCTTTATCGTCATGCCGAACTTGATCCGGCATCCACCTTCTTTTTTCAGACGTAAACTCAAGAAGATGGGCCCCGGATCAAGCCCGGGGTGACGGCTGGATCGATAGGTCCGCTAGGCCGCGATCGGAAACCGCAGCAGGCGATCCGCGACGGGCACCAAGGCCTCGGCCGGCGCGCCCAAAGCGCGGACGATCTCGGGATGGGCGGCGTCGAGGCCGCCGGTGAGGGCGCCGAAGGCGGGGAGGATCAATTTCCGCTCGGTGGCGACGAAGCAGCGCCGCGAGACGAGCCGGCCGCGATGGCTGATCCGGAGCTTGGGATGGAAATGGCCCGACAGCTCCGGCCGGGTCTCGGCGGGGTCCGCCTCGTGGCGGAGAAGCAGGCCGTCCACCTCCGCTTCCTCGACGATGCGGCCGCCGCAATGGTCGGCGATGCCCGGGTCGTGATTGCCGGTGATCCAGGTCCAGTCCGTCGCCTCGGTGAGCGCGCCGAGCATCGCCCGCGCCCGCGCCGGCAGGCGGTCGCAGCCGAAGCGGTCGTGGAAGCTGTCGCCGAGGCACCAGATTTCCGCCGCGCCGGTGGTGACGGAGAGGGCGGTGAGATCGGCCAAGGTCGCGATCGTGTCATAGGGCGGCAGCATCTGCCCGAGCCGCGCGAACCAGCTCGCTTTTTCGAGGTGCAGATCGGCGACGAGAAGGGCGCGCCGGGCGGGCCAGAACAGGGCCCCCTGCGGCAGCGCCATCAGATCGTGGCCACAGAACGAAAAGCGAACCATCCCGTCCGCTATAGAGGCGGCAGGGGCCGGTTCAAGCGGGTGTCGCGGGCTCCGCAAAGAAATGCCGGCGCCCTGTCGAGGCGCCGGCATGTCGAAGGAGGCCGCGATCAGGCGGTCTCGCGCGCCTCCTCGCGCTGCGTCTCCACCTGAGGCTGAGGCTCGCTTTCGATGGTGCGGGCGCCGCCGGCGTTGATCTCGACCTTGCGCGGCTTCATCGCGTCCGGAATCTCCCGGACCAGCTCGATCGAGAGCAGGCCGTCCTGCATGTCGGCCGCGTCGACCCGCACGAAATCGGCGAGCTCGAAGCGCCGCTCGAACGTGCGGGTGGCGATGCCCATATGGACGTAATTGCCGTCGCGGGCCCGGTTCTCCGCCTTGCGGCCGGTGATCGTCAGCAGATTCTGGCGGGCCGTGATGTCGATGTCGCCGGGGCCGAAGCCAGCCACTGCGAGCGTGATCCGATAGCGGTCGTCGCTCAGTTTCTCGATATCGTAGGGCGGATAATTGTCCGGCTGCTCGCGATTCGCATTTTCGAGGAATTCGAACAGGCGGTCGAAGCCGATCGTGGACCGGCGATAGGGGGTGAAATCGAAGCTTCTCATGATCGATGTCCTCCAATGAGCAACATGGGTCGAGAGGCGCCGCAAGGAGGCGCACGCCCCTCCTCGGTACAGGCTCGGAAACCCTGACTCGGTCTTCCGGCGGCACGAATCTAGGTGCGGCCGGCGCGTCTTCAAGAGGCCGGAACGGGCCGATTTTCCTTCAGGATCTGCGCCACCGCGGCCTCCAGCGCGTCGATCGTGAACGGCTTGCGCAGCACCGGCACGTCGGCTCCGAGCGCGGCCTCCAGCTTCTCGCTTTCGGCATAGCCGGTGACGAAGACGATCGGCAGGCCCGGCGCGATCCCGCGCAGCGCGCGGGCGGCGTCGGCGCCGTTCATCCCGGGCATCGCATAGTCGATCAAGGCGAGATCGGGCCGCCATTCCTCGAGCCTGGCGAGCGCCTCCTCGCCCGATTCGAGCGCGAGCACCTGGTGACCGAAGCTGCGCAGGGATTCTTCGAGGAAGACGCGCACGTCGGCATCGTCGTCGACGACGAGGATGCGGGCGTTCCCCGGCGGCGGCGCCGCGCCGTCGCCGGCTTCGGCCGCGCCGGGCGCTTCGTCCGCACCGGCGGCGACCGCGGGAAGCAGGATCTCCACCTTCGTGCCCTCGCCCACCTCGCTGGCGATGCGCAAAGTGCCGCCGGACTGGCGGACGATGCCGTAGACCTGGGCGAGGCCGAGGCCGGTGCCCTTGCCGAGCGGCTTGGTCGAATAGAAAGGCTCGGCGGCGCGGGCGAGCACCGCCGGCGGCATGCCGTGGCCGGTGTCGCTGATCTCGATGCGGACGAACGGGCCGGCGCCATGCTCCAACGCCGCCTCGAGCGTCACCCGGCCGGTCGCGATGGTGAGCAGCCCGCCTTCGGGCATCGCGTCCCGCGCGTTGATGGCGAGGTTGAGGATCGCATTTTCGAGCTGGTTGGCGTCGCACAGGCCGTGGCCCGCCGCCGGGTCGAGCCGGGTCTCGATCCGCACCGCGCTGCCGATCGTGTGGCGAAGCAGGCTCTGCATATGCGCGATCACGTCGTTCACCGCGACCGGCGCCATGCTGATCCGCTGGATCCGCGAGAAAGCGAGGAGCTGTCCGGTCAGCTTGGCGCCGCGCCGGGCCGATTCGAGCGCGGCCTCGGCGATCCGCTTCAGCCGCGGATCGTCCAGCCTGGCGGCGATCAGCTCGAGCCCGCCCATCACCGGCGTCAGCAGATTGTTGAAATCATGGGCGATGCCGCCGGTCAGCTGGCCCACCGCCTCCATCTTCTGGGCCTGGCGGAGCGCTTCCTCCGCCCGCAGCCTTTCGCCGACCTCCGCCTGCAGCCGATTGAGCGCTTCGGTGAGGTCGGCGGTGCGCTCGCCGACCCGCTTTTCGAGCGTCTCGTTGAGCTCGCGCAGCGCGGCTTCGGCCTGCTTCAGGCCGGTGATGTCGTGGGCGACGCCGATGAAGCCGACATGCTCGCCATGGGCGCCCCAGCGCGGCTGGGAAAAGGAGCGCAGCCAGCGCCAGCCGCCGCCGCTCCGGTAGCGCGAGACCAGCTCGAACGGCTCCAGCGAGGCCTCGCCCGCCGCCGATTCGGCGAGCACCCGCGCCATATCCTCCGGGTGGATCACCGTCCGCCAGTCGAAGTCGATCGCCTCCTCGTAGGTGATGCCGAGGAACTCGACATAGGCGCGGTTGACGAAGCTGCGCTTGCGGTCGAGCCGGGTCACCCACATCGGCACCGGCGCCGAATCGGCGATCAGGCGGAAGCGCTCTTCGCTCTCGCGCAGCGCCTCCTCGGCAAGATGCCGTTCGGTGACGTCATAGCCCTGGACGAAGACGCCGCCGATCCGGCCGTCGGCGTCGGCGATCGGCTGGAACACGAAGTCGACCAGCCTTTCCTCGACCGCCGCGCCCGGCGCGCGCTGCAGGTCGATCGCCATCGAGCGGCCGGTAAAGGCCTCGCCGCTGCGATAGACCTCGTCGAGCAATTCGAAGAAACCCTGGCCCTCGACCTCCGGCAGCGCCTGGCGAACCGGCTTTCCAACCAGATCGCGGTGGCCGACCAGCTGCAGATAGGAGCTGTTCATCATTTCGAAGACGTGGTCGGGGCCGCGCAGCACCGCGACGAAGCCGGGCGCATGGTCGAACAGGCGGCGCAGCCGCTCGGCCTCGTCGATCCGCCGCTTGTCCGCCAGCACGGTGTTGGTGGTTTCGACGCAGGCGCAGAACATGCCGGCCACCTTGCCGTCGTCGCCGCGCAGCGGGCTGTAGGAGAAGGTGAACCAGGTCTGCTCCGGATAGCCCTTGCGGGTCATGGTCAGCGGCAGATTGTCCCAATAGGTCGCCTCGCCGGCGAGCGCGCGCCGGACGAGCGGCTCGATGTCGCTCCAGATGTCGGCCCAGATATCCTCGAAGGCGTGGCCGAGCGCGGCCGGATGCTTGCCGCCGAGCACGTCGATATAGGCGTCGTTGTAAAGCGAGCGCAGCTCCGGGCCCCAAGCCAGGAACATCGGCAATTTGGAGCTGAGCAGGATGCCGACGGCGGTCTTCAGCGATTGCGGCCAGCGCTCCGGCGGACCGAGCGGCGAGGACGACCAGTCGAAGCGGCGCATCCGCTCGCCCATCTCGCCGCCGTCGGCGAGGAAAGCGAGCCTGTCGGACTCCGTTCGGGGTTCATCGGGACCCGAGAGATTCAACAACCACGCTCCAGCAACCGAGCCCCCGCCCGCAGGCCGCAATTAGACGTACGGGCGAGAGAGGGAAAGAGGTCTGGCGACGCTCCGCGCATCGTTGAAAGCGAAAGCGCCACGGCGTATCGGGGGCGGGAGGAGAGGCCGATTTGTTCACCGACATGAGGAACGGCACCGCCGAGGATTGGGCGCATATCGCCGCCGCGCACGGCCGCCACCAGAAGAGCGACGCCCCCCGCCAGATCATGGACGGCCTCAGGCGGCTCGAGGCGATCGAGGTCGGCTTCGCCGCCAACCAGCTGGCCCACAGCCTGATGGCCGGCACCCTCGCCCGCCGCGAAGGCGCCGCCGACGAGGAGGTGGTGGCGGCGCTCTGCCACGATCTCGGCAAGCTGTTCTCGATCCCCAATCACGGCCCGATCGCGGCCGAGATGCTGAAGCCCTATGTCGGCGAGGACATCTACCACGCCATCTATTGGCACCAGGAGTTCCAGGGCCGCTATTATTTCGAGCATCTCGGCAAGGATCCGGAAGGCCGCGAACGCTTCCGCGGCGAGAGCTGGTATGCCTTTGCCGAGAAATTGGTCGACGACTGGGACGCGCCCGCCTTCGATCCCGGCTTCGCGGCCGATCCGCTCGAAAGCTTCGAGCCCGAAGTGACCCGCATCTTCTCGCACCCGCGGGCGATGGTCTGACCCGCGCGACGATCTGACGGAACCG
>JAXDOV010000184.1:0-3940 GCA_034668705.1 Sphingomonadales bacterium | reverse complement strand
TCCGCCGGGTCGATCGGCAGATAAGGCACGTCCCAGAGGGCGTCATTGCGCTGCGCCTGTGCCGCGAAGCCTTTTTTGATGGCGTCCTGATGGCTGCCGGAAAAGGCGGTGAACACCAGCTCGCCGGCATAGGGATGGCGCGGGTGAACGGGGATCTGATTGCAGTGCTCCACTGTCGCGATCACCGCATCCATTTCCGAGAAGTCCAGTCCCGGATCGATGCCCTGCGTGTAGAGGTTGAGCGCGAGAGTCACCAGATCGACATTGCCGGTGCGCTCGCCATTGCCAAACAGGCAGCCTTCGACGCGATCGGCGCCTGCCATGACCGCCAGCTCAGCCGCTGCTACACCGGTGCCGCGATCGTTGTGAGGGTGGACCGAGATCACGACATCGTCTCGCCGCGAGATGTGCCGACAGAACCATTCCACCTGATCGGCATAGACGTTGGGCGTGGCGGCCTCGACCGTCGCCGGCAGATTGAGAATCAGCGGCTTGTCGGGGCTCGGCTCGATGACATCGATCACCGCCTCGCAAACTTCCAGGCTGAACTCGAGTTCGGCGGTGGAGAAGGTTTCCGGGCTGTATTCGAAACGCCAGTCCGTGTCGGGCCTGCGCTCGGCTTCCTCCCGCATTCGCGCCATGCCGGTCACGGCGATTTTCTTGATGCCGGCCATGTCGAGGCCGAACACGATGCGGCGCCAGGATGGGGCGATAGCATTGTAGAGATGGACGACGGCCCTCCGCGCGCCTTCCAGGCTTTCGAACGAGCGGGCGATGAGGTCGGCGCGCGACTGGGTGAGCACCTGCACCGTCACATCCGCGGGAATGGTGCCCCCGGCGATCAGCCCACGGATGAAATCGAACTCCGTTGCCCCGGCGGACGGAAAGCCGATCTCGATTTCCTTCACACCAATGCCGACAAGCAGGTCGAAGAAGCGCTGCTTCTTTTCGGCATTCATCGGCTCGATCAGTGCCTGATTGCCATCGCGCAAATCGGTGGACAGCCAACGGGGCGCACGACTGATGACGCAGCCGGGCCACCGCCGGTCGGGCAGCTCAACGGGTGGAAAGGAACGATATTTGGGAGATGGGTCGCGCAGCATGGGTGCGCCTCCTTGTGATAGCTTGCAGCTCGCTGATGACGATGAATGCCGCCGCCGGGCAGGTCAGCGCCGGCGGCCGCCGATAAGTCGCGGCGCGGCGAGCGCCGCCACGCGCGAATTGATCATCGGGGAGCAATGCAATCTATCCACAGGAGCCTATTAAACCAAAGGCCAATCGAGGTGAAGTGGGTACGTCCGGCATCGGTTTTCAGCCGACAATTGATCCCGACCTGATTCTTCAACCGTCCACCGAGGAGGAAGCGATACGGTTGGAATCACAGAGCGAAGACGACGTCCCTCTCGCTGGCGGAATCCAACAAAAGAGTCTCGACGGTCGGCTCGTGTCGGCCCTGGTGCGAGGGAACAAACAGCGGCTTTATCGAGTCACCGAGCGATAACCAGATAGGCGCGAATTGGCCAGAAGCGGCCACCAGCTGGCAGCTGGCGGACCCCGGCTGGTGACGCTCCGCAACTGAACCCCAAGACACTTTTTTGCCGACCGAGAGTTCGGCTCCGAAAATGCCCCGCCCGCGCGGTGACACGGTCTCTCGGCCACGAATGCCCGCAGGAATCACGACCCTTCTGGAGAGACCCGGAATCCGTCTAGGTCATTGCAACGGCTGGCGCACCCGACAGGATTCGAACCTGTGGCCTCTGCCTTCGGAGGGCAGCGCTCTATCCAGCTGAGCTACGGGTGCGGGCCTGAAGCCCTTAAGGCCGGACCGGGCGCTTAGCAAAGGCCGCCCGCGCCCGCCAGAGGGTTTCGCCCCCCCCCCCGCTTCACAGCGCGGCCGCCGCCCGCACGATCCAGTCGTGCAGCGCCTCCCGGTCGTCGAGCATCGCCTCCGGCACGACGACGTAGGATTTGCTCGGCGGCGCCCCCGGCTTGTAGCGTAGCGGCCGCGCGCCCTCCACGGCGAGGAATTCGGCCGTCAGCGGCCCCTTCGCCTTCACCGCCATGCCGGCGCTTAGGAGGATGGCGAAGGGCTTGCCCTCCGCATAGGTCATGATGCCGCCGAACATCGGCCGGAAGGCGAGCTCCAGCTCCGGCGGCGCCGCCGCCGCCATGATCTCGCGCAGCCTTTTCGGGTCGTGTGGCATGGTGTTTCGCTCCCGACCGCGTTCATAGCCGTCAGCCGCGCGAAAGTGGAGAAGTAGGGGACGGGGTCAAGCCTGGCATGACGGACGCAGTCGCGTGGCCCTTTGCCTCACAATCCGAACGGATAGGTCTCCTCCATCCCCCTCGCCTCCGTTTCCGCCTCCGTCGCCAGCGGCGTCACCGCCCTGGTCTCGTCGAACCAGACCCAGGCATCGAACTGGTTGGGAAGCTCCGCTTCGGAATAATGGCTCCAGCGCTCGGTTTCGGGCCGGTAGATGACGCCGATGAAGCGTTCCAGCCGCGGCGTCATCAGGGCCTCCTCCAGCGCCGGCTCGGTCACGCCGTGCCGCAGATCGAGGAGGAAGCGCGGCACGCCCGCATCGTGGCTCATCCTTTCGTAGCTGTCGGGCATGGACGGGCGCACCTGCTTGACCTTCATCGGCGCGTCCCAGTCGTCGGCGGCGGCGACGGTGCCGGCATGGGTGCCGAAGCCGATCAGCCGCGCCTGCTCGCCGAACCTCTCCTTGACCAGCTGGCCGATGTTCAGCTCCTCGCGCATCCGGCCCATCTCGGTGAAGGCGGCATTGCCGATATGGCTGTTATGGGCCCAGACCACCGCTTTCGCCGCCGGCCCTTTCGCCTCCAGGATCTGGCAGAGCGTCTCGTACATATGGGTGTCGCGCAGGTTCCAGCTCTCGGCCGAGCCGTAATACATCACCCGATAATATTCCTCGGCGTTGCGGACGAGGCGGGCATTGGCGGCGGCGTCGAGCCATTCGTCGCATTCCGGCCGCGCGCATTGCATCCGCCGCGCCATCAGATCCTTCAGCATCGCGACGACGCCGACCTCGCAGCGGCCATAGCCTTCGGTGACCGACATACGGCCATAGGCGGCGGGGTCGTGGCTCCAGGGCTCGAGGCAGCCATAGCGCCGCCGCGCGACCTTGGCCGCCTCCGGATCCACGTCCTGGAGATAGTCGATGACGGCGCGCATCGAGCTGCCGAGATTATAGAGGTCGAGGCCGTAGAAACCGGCCATCTCCTCATAAGCGCGGCCCCGATTGTGGCGCCGCAGCCAGCGGATGAAGGCGTCGACGTCGGTGTTGCGCCACATCCAGGTCGGGAAGCGCTGGAAACCGGCCTCTTCGCCCTCGCGCTTCGGCCGGTGGCGGACGTAGCGGTCGACACTCGCCGCATCCGGCCAGTCCGCCTCGACCGCGACGATGCCGAAGCCGTGATGCTCGATCAGCCGGCGGGTGATGGCGGCACGGGCGCGGTAGAATTCCGAGGTGCCGTGGCTCGCCTCGCCGAGCAGGACCAGGCGGGCGTCGGCGAAGCGGTCGAACAGCTCGCCGAAGCCCGGGTCGTCGAGGTCGGGGAGCGGCTCGGCGGCGCGGCGGATCAGCTCGGGGAGCGGCGCCGCCGCCTCCTCGCCTCCGCGCCAGCCTTCGCGGCCGATCAGGGGCACGAAACGGACCGGTCCCATATCTTCCTCCTGATAGTCGTCGGCGCTGCGGCGCGTCACCTTGACCAGTTTCTGGACGCTGTTCGGCTCGCCGAGCGGCATGACCAGCACGCCGCCGGTGGCGAGCTGCGCGCGCAGGGCGTCGGGGACGTGGCTGCCGCTCGCCGCGGCGAGGATCGCTTCGAACGGCGCCTCCTCCGGCAGGCCGACGCTGCCGTCGCCTTCGACGATGCGGACGTTGCGGTAGCCGAGCCGTTCCATCCGCTCGCGGGC
>JAXDOV010000183.1:0-31027 GCA_034668705.1 Sphingomonadales bacterium | reverse complement strand
CGTCTCAGCGCAGCTTGGCGATCCGGATCCCGTCCACCTTCGCCCGGTCCTGCACCGATTCCTCGCTGCGGGTGAGGGCCTTGGCGATCGCCTTCAGCCCCATGCCCTTCTCGGCGAGGCGGCGCAGCTTCTGCAGCTCCTCGCTCTTCCAGGGCTGGCGGTGCCGAACGAAGACGTCGGCCATTATTTCTTGTCCGAGACCACGCCCTTGGAGGAGGGGTTGGCGGCGATCACCTTCTTGACCTCCTTCTTGGGTTTGCGGGCTTCCTTGTTGCTCTTCTTCTGACCCTTGGCCATGTTCCGTCTCCTTTTGCCGAGCCTCTACCGCATCGCGCCCGGCCCGCCAAATGCCAAGGCGGATTCGCCAATCCGCCGCCGACCTGCTACGCCGCGGCCATCACCTGATCTTCCCGCAAGCATCCCGTGACAGAGAGACTTCGTGCGCTCCCGCTTGCCGACAGGGAGGTCTCACGATGCATCGATCGGACCGGATTCGCCGCAGGGAAGCTGCCAAGGGGCAAAGCGCCCTGCATGCGCGGCGCCGCGGCGTCCTGCTCGATCTCGCCGCGCGCTATGCGGATCTGGTCGCCGCCGCCGACGAGGTGCTCGCCGCCGCCGGCCTGACGGGGGAGGGGGCGCCCGTGATGCGCGCCGGCGCGGCGCCGGACGCCGACGCGGCCTATTACGAGCGGCTCGAGACCGGCGCCCGCTGGCTCGCCTCGCGCACCTCGTCGCAGGAGGAGCGCGACGAGCATCTCGGCATGGCGAACCGCTATGCCCGGTTGCGGCTCGAAGCCGCCGGCGAGCGGCGCTGAAAATGGGTGGATCGGGCTGCGTCTGCCGGGCGGCGGATGCGCACCCCGCCGGCCTTTCGATCCGCAAGGATTTGCGGCGCGCGCCTTAGCGGCGGGCGTGCCGCTCGCCGGTGATGAATTGCCGCGCCGCCATCAGCGGCATCGGCCGGCTCAGATAATAGCCCTGCGCCTTCTGGATCCCGAGCTCCCTCAGGGTCGCGAGCTCGGCCTTGGTCTCGACGCCCTCGGCGACGATCTCGCTGTCCATGCCGGAGGCGAAGGCGACGAGGGCGAGAGCGAGGGCGCGGCGCGCCGGGTCCCGATCGATGTCGCGGACGAGGCTCATGTCGAGCTTGATGACGTCCGGCTTGAGGTCGATGATGTGGCGCATGCCCGAATAGCCCGCGCCGACATCGTCGATCGCCAGCCGCGCCACCTGGCGCAGCGGCTCCAGCGCCGCCGCCAGGGCGCGATAGTCGAAGACGCCTTCATGCTCGGTGATCTCGAGCAGCACGCGGCCGGGCGGCAGCGGCAGGATCAGGGAATCGAGCCGCCCGGAGAGGATCGTCGCCGGCGACACGTTGACCGCCACGTAGAGGCCGTCGGGAAGATAGGGGAGGCCGCGTATCGCCGCCCGGACGGCGGCCAGCTCGAGCTCGACGCCGAGACCGATCTCGGCCGCCTCGGCGAACCATTCGCTGGGCGGCCGCAGATCGCAATCGGCGAAGCGCGCCAGGCACTCGATGCCGCATATGCCCTCGCCGTCGAGGCGGTGGATCGGCTGGTAGACGATAGCGATGCCGTCCCGCTCGATCGCATGCCGGATGCGCAGCGACGTCTCGTTCAGCGCGCGGTCCTGCAGGACCGTGTCCTCGATCTCCTCGGCGGCCAGATCGGCAAAGGCCCGAAGCATCTTGAGGTCGCGCTCGTTGAGCGACTTGTTGGGCTTGAAGCTGAAGCAGCAGAAGGTGCCGTAGATGCCGCCATCCGACAGCTTCAGCGGCACGCTCAGATGCGCGCCGATCGGGATCGTCCTCGTGCATTCGAGCGCCGCGGCCTCCGGCACGGCCGAGGTGTCGGGCATGAGCTCAGGCAGGCGGCCGTCGACGATGCGCTGGCAATAGCCGGCCTCGACCGGAAAGGTGTCGCCGACCCGGATCGGCCCGTCGCCGCCGGTATCGGCATGGCGGATGATCACCTGGCCGTCGGAAATCTCCGAGGCGAAGGCGACGTCCATGTCCAGATGGGTGCGGATCGCCCTGAGCATGCGGGTGATGCCGTCGCCGGCGGCGGCCGGCGCGCGCGCGACCGGCGCCTCGAACGCATCGAGCAGACCGGCCTTTCGCACTGCGCGCATCATCGGTGACACTCCAGCATCGGTCATCGCATGCAAGGCTTACGAGTGGGTTAAGGCGGGCGAGGCGAAGGTCCTTCAGGGAAAAGGGCCCGCCGCGGACCGGAAGGCGCGACGGACCCTTTCCTGAACAGGCGCCGATCGGGGGGGAATGGCGCCCTTGCCGTCACCTGTGGGGGGAAACGGTTACCAAAGCGCTAACCATCCGAAATGGTGGTATATTTTCGTTCGCCTTCTGCTGGCGCCTTCTGCTGGCGCCTTCTGCTGGCGGGTCCGCCGGATCACGCGTCCGTCAGGCTCGTCAGCCGCTCGATCAGCCAGCGTCCGGCGGGGCCCGGCGGCGTGTCGGTCCGGTGCACCGCCTGCATCATATATTCGCCGCCCCGCCAGTTGCGCAGGTCCAGCCGCACCAGCCGCCCCGCTTCGATATCGGCGCGGACGATCGGCTCCGGCATGCCGCCCCAGCCGAGGCCGGCGAGGAGCAGGCGGTGCCGCGCCGCCTGGTCGCCGATCCGCCAGGTGTTGAGGCTGACGACGCCGAAGTCCCGGCTCTCGGCCGCCGGCTGCTCCGACAGGACGAGCTGGATGAAGTCCCTGGTCTCGGCCGGCGTGCCCTCGCCGGCCCTGGCCAGCGGGTGATGCGGCACCGCGACCGGGATGATGCGGACGCCGGGGACGTCGGCGCGGGTGAAGCCGGTCATGTCCATGTGGAGCTGGCCGCCGACGCCGATGCAGGCGGCGCCGCTGCGGACGACGTGCTCGACGCCGCCCAGCGGCTCGACCAGCAGGCGCACCGGCACGGTCGGAAAGGCGGCGTTGAATTCGCCGAGCAGCCGCGTCACCCGATCGCCGGGCAGCATCGAATCGAGCGCCAGCGACATTTCGGCCTCGAGATCGTCGAGGAAGCCGCGGACGCGTGCGCGCAGCATCTCGACGCTATGGGCGACCGCCCGCGCTTCGGACACGATCGCCGCGCCTTCCTGCGTGAGCTTCGGCTTGCGGGTGGTGCCGCGGTCGAACAGGGTCAGGCCGAGCTGCGTCTCCAGCGTGTCGATCGCATAGCTGATCGCCGAGGTGGCGCGCCCCAGCCGCCGCGCCGCCGCGGAGAAGCCGCCGCTATCGGCGACGGCGAGCAGCACCAGCAGCTGGTCGATGCTCGGGACAGCCGGGCCCTTCATTCGAATTCTCCGAAAAGTATCGTCAATATTATACGGATTTTTCTGCCGCCCGGGAAGCCCTATCTCTGCTCCCGATCCCGAGACACGGAGAAGAACCATGCTGAATGTCGCCATCATCGTCGGCAGCACCCGCCCCGGCCGCAAGGCGGCGGAGGTGGCGCGCTGGGTCCACGGCATCGCCGCCCAGCGGGGCGACGCCGCGTATGAAATCGTCGACATCGCCGATTTCGGCCTGCCGCTGCTCGACGAGGCGCTGCCGCCGTCGATGGGCCAATATGCCCAGCCGCACACCAAAGCCTGGGCCGCGACGATCGCCGGCTTCGACGCCTTCGTCTTCGTCACGCCCGAATATAACCATGCGACCTCGGCCGCGCTCAAGAACGCGATCGACTATCTGTTCCGCGAATGGAACGACAAGGCGGCCGGCTTCGTCGGCTATGGCGGGCTCGGCGGCGCGCGGGCGGTGGAGCAGCTGCGGCTGATCATGGGCGAGCTGAAGGTCGCCGACGTCCGCGCCCAGGTGGCGCTGTCGCTGTTCACCGATTTCGAGAATTTCTCCCAGTTCAAGCCCGCGCCCCTGCAGGAATCCTACGTCCACGCCATGCTCAACGACCTCCTCCCCTGGGGCCGCGCGCTGCAGGCGATGCGGCTGCAGGCCGGCGAGGGGGCGGCGCTGTGATCCCCGCCAAAGGAGCCTTGGCCATGAACCAGACCGCCCCCGCCGCCGCCGAGCGCGGCCGCCGGATCGTCCACCGCACCTTCGGCCAGCGCCACGGGCCGGTCACCCGGCTGATGAGCCCGTCCGACCTCGGCCGGCGGCTCAAGCCCTTCGTCTTCCTCGATCTGTTCGACGCCGAGCCGTCCGCTTTCTCGGGCTTCGGCTGGCACCCCCATTCGGGCATCGCGACGCTCACCTGGCTGTGGCAGGGCAATGTCCGCTACGAGGACTCGACCGGCGGCGCCGGCTTCCTGCCCGCCGGCGGGGTCGAATGGTTCAGGGCCGCGGGCGGCGCCTGGCATGGCGGCGGCGGCGGCAATGCCGGCCGGTCGCGCGGCTTCCAGCTCTGGATCGCCTTGCCGCCCGACCAGGAGCTCGGGCCCGCCGAAAGCCGCTATCAGGAGCCCCAGGAGATCGAAACCAGCGGGCCGGCATCCGTCCTGCTCGGCAGCCTGGACGGCGTGTCGAGCCGGATCGAGGCGCCGTCGCCGATCAACTATCTGGCGGTCCGCCTCGCCGCCGGCGAAAGCTGGCGCTACGAACCGCCCGCCGGCCACGACGTCGCCTGGATCGCTTTGGCCTCCGGGCGGCTTGCCCTCCCCGAGCCGGCCGAGCCCGCCGAAGCCGGCGAGCTGGTCGTCTTCGAGCCGTCGAACCAGCCGATCGAGATCCGCGCGGAAGCCGACACCGAGTTTGTCCTGGGTTCGGCCGCAAGCCATCCCCACGACCTCGTCCTGGGCTATTATTCGGTCCACACCAGCCCTGCCGCGCTGGAGGCCGGCGAAGCGAGGATCGCCGAGATCCAGGCCGGGCTGCGGGAGAAGGGACTGCTGCCCGCGCGCTAGCGGAGCGATCGGCCTGCCCACTCGGCTCAGCCGCTCTGCCACCCGACCATGGACCGGATGGACATTGCCGGTTCGGCGCGGGCGCGTCCCGGATGAGCCGTACGAATTTTCCGCCGCGCGGGAATAAACCTACCGCCATCGCCGTCCTGCTTCCGAACCCGCAATTCGGAGCCGAACATGAGCGATGATCGAGGCGACAGGATGGACCGGCGCGGCCTGCTGCAATGCGCGGGATGGGCCGGCACCGGCGCCCTGTTCCTGATGCGCGGGGGCGTTGCCTCCTCGATCACGCTCGACGCCGCGCTCGCCACGGGCGCGCCGCGCAACCGGGTGAAGCCTTTCACCTTCCTGCAGATCAGCGACAGCCATGTCGGCTTCGACAAGCCCGCCAACCCGAATGCGCGAGGCACCTTCATCGAGGCGGTCGCCAAGGTGAAGGCGATGCGGATGAAGCCCGATTTCATCCTCCACACCGGCGACATCACCCATTTGTCGAAGGATGCCGAGTTCGCCGATGCGGACGACATCATCCGCGAGGCCGGCGTGCCGGTCTTCCACGTCCCGGGCGAGCACGACATGCTCGACGAAGGCGCCGGCAAGGCCTATCTGGCGCGCTACGGCAAAGGCACGCTCGGTTCGGGCTGGTACAGCTTCGACCATAATGGCGTCCATTTCGTCGCGCTCAACAACGTCTCGAACCTCAAGGCCGGCGGCATGGCCCATCTCGGCGACGCGCAGATCGCCTGGATGAGGAAGGATCTCGCCCGCCTGTCCTCGAGCACGCCGATCGTCGTCTTCGCCCATATCCCGCTCTGGACGATCTATCCCGAATGGGGCTGGGGCACGGACGACAGCCTCCAGGCCCTGTCCCTCCTTCGGCGGTTCGGGTCCGTGACCGTGCTCAACGGCCACATCCACCAGATCATCCAGAAGGTTGAGGGGAATATCAGCTTCCACAGCGCGCGCTCGACGGCCTACCCGCAGCCCGCGCCGGGTGCTGCTCCGTCGCCCGGCCCCCTGAAAGTGGCGGCGGAGCAGCTCCATGGAGTCCTCGGCATCCGCACGGCGACGATCGTCACCGGCCGCGAGGGCATCGCCCTCATCGACACATCCCTGGCCTGACCGGCCGTTCTTCATTCATCGGGAGACTCTCGTGCTTCATTCCTGCCTCAAGACCGTCCGCTTGCGCAGCGTCCTGTCCGCGATCGGCCTCGCTTCGCTTGTCGGCGTCGCCGCATCCATGCCTGCAGCCGCCGCGCCGGCGAAAGCGCAGACTGTTCAGATCCGAAACTTCGCTTTCGCGCCGGCTTTGCTGGTCGTCGCGCGCGGCACGACCGTCACCTGGACCAATGCGGACGAAGACCCGCACACGGTCACGGCAAGCAACAAGGCCTTCCATTCCGCCGCGCTCGACACCGGCAATAGATATTCCTTCACCTTCAACACGCCCGGGGAGTTCGCATATTTCTGCTCGCTTCATCCGCACATGATCGGCAAGATCGTCGTCAAGGCCAACTGATCCTCCGGACAGAAGGGGTGAGCGACCCGGTGAGCGACGGTCGGCGCTATTTCCGCCCCCGCCTGGCATTCAGCGCGGCGTGGCAACCTCCTGCGCCCGAGGCACGAGGCGAGGCGGCGGATGCCGACCGCTTTCGCGAGACGATGCTGCCGCACATGGACGCCGCCTACAATCTGGCCCGCTATCTCTCGCGCGATCCGAGCGCGGCGGAGGACATCGTCCAGAACGCCTTCCTCCACGCCTTTCGCGGCTTCGCCGGCTTCCGCGGCGACGCGCCCAAGGCGTGGCTGTTCGCGATCCTGCGCAATTGCTTCCTCGACTGGGCGCGGGCGAAAGGCGGAGACCCGATTCCGCTCGACGAGGACGCTGCCCGCGCCGACCAGGCGAGCGACGGGGAGACTCCCGAAACCATCCTCGGCCGCAGCCGCGATGCGGAGATGGTGCGCGCGACGGTGGAGAGCGTGCCCGAGCCGTTCCGCGAAACCATCGTCCTTCGCGAGCTCGAGGAGCTTTCCTACAAGGAGATCGCGATGATCACCGGCGTTCCGATCGGCACGGTCATGTCGCGGCTGGCGCGCGGCCGCCAGATGTTGGGCGAGCTGCTTCTGCCAAGCCGCGAAGACAGCAGGATGGAGCGGTCATGACCGCCTGCCCCGACCGCCTCCTGCTCCTCCACGCGCTGGTCGACGGCGAGCTCGACGCGGTCAACAGCGTCGCGGTCGAGGCGCATCTCAAGAGCTGCGTCGGCTGCGCCGAGGAGCTGGGCCGGATCGAGGCGGTGCACGCGGCGCTGGCGGATCCGGGCGTCCGTCACCAGGCCCCGCCGGCCTTGCGCGGCCGCATCGACGAGGCTCTCGCCGAGGCGGCGGGAGCTGTCCGCGAGCCGGTTCGCACCCAGGCCGGCGCTGGCCGCAATCCACGCTGGCCGTGGCTGGCGGGGGGCGCCTTCACCGCCATGGCCGCGAGCATCCTCCTGCTTCTCGCCGCGCCGCAATTCACCACCGTCGCCATGCAGGACCAACTGGTGTCGAGCCACGTCCGCTCGCTTCTCGCCAGCCACCTGACCGACGTGGCGACCTCGAACCGCCATGTCGTGAAGCCCTGGTTCAACGGCCGGATCGACTTCGCGCCGCCGGTGGTGGAGCTGGCCCGCCAGGGCTTTCCTCTGGTCGGCGGCAGGCTCGACTATCTGGACGGGCGGGTGGTGCCGGCGATCGTCTATCGCCGCAACCTCCACGTGATCAACCTGTTCGTCCTGCCGAAGGACCGCTTCGCGTCGCCCGTGGGCTTCATCGCGCGGAAGCACGGCTACAGCCTCGTCCGCTGGACCGACGGCGGGCTCGACTTCTGGGCCGTCTCCGACGTCGAGCCGGGCGATCTCGAGGCCTTCCATCGCGCCTTCGTGCAGGCGGCGAAGGGATAAGGGAGCGACGGAATCCGCCCGCGCTATCGCCTTGGCGCTCCGGCGGGTCTAGGTTGCGGGCAAGGAGATCGATGGTGGACGCACTCGACCGCACCGACTGGTCCGCGCTGGGCGCGGCCGAGCTGGAGGGCGTCGTGGCGCTCCGCCGGGCGATCCATGCCGATCCCGAGCTCGGCCTCGATTGCGGCCGCACCGCGGACAAGATCAGGGCCGCGCTCCACGGCCTGCCGCTCGAATTGCGCGAAGGGCCTTCGACCAGCGGCGTCGTCGCCATCCTGCGCGGCGCCGGCGACAATGGCCGCGCCGTCCTGCTGCGCGGCGACATGGACGCGCTGCCGATGGACGAGGAGACCGGGCTCGCCTTCGCCTCGCAAAATGCCGGGATGATGCACGCCTGCGGCCATGACGCGCATAGCGCGATGCTGGTCGGCGCCGCCCGCGCGCTGTCGGCGCGGCGCGACACGCTGCCGGGGACGATCGCCTTCATGTTCCAGCCGGGCGAGGAAGGCCATCACGGCGCCCGCCTGATGATCGAGGACGGGCTGCTCGACGACATCGTCGCCGGCCGCCGCCCCGACGCCGCCTTCGCCCTCCATATCTGGCCGACGATGGAGCGGGGCATCGTCGCCGGCCGGGCAGGGGCGCTGCTCGCCTCGGCGGACACGCTGAAAGCGACGGTCCGGGGGAAGGGCGGCCATGCGGCGATGCCGCATGACGCGCTCGATCCGATCCCGGTCGCCTGCGAGATCGTGATGGCGCTCCAGGCCCATATCGCCCGGACCGTGCCGGTCGGCGATCCCGCCATCCTCTCGATCACGAAGATCGACGCCGGCACCACCCACAATATCGTGCCGGACTGCGCCGAGTTGCTCGGCACGGTGCGCACGCTGTCGGAGACGCGGCGCGCGGCGGTGCACGCGGCCTTCGTCCGCATCGTCGAGCATGTCGCGGCGGCGCACGGCCTGGCCGGCGAGGCGCGGATCGAGCAAGGCTATCCGGTGACCGTCAACGATCCCCGCGCGACGGCCCTGGTGCGGCGTTGCGCCGAGACGCTCGGCGGCGAGAATGGCTGGGCCGAATTGCCGCTGCCGACGATGGGCGCCGAGGATTTCGCCTTCGTCCTGCGCGAGATCCCGGGCGCCATGGCCTTTCTCGGCGTCGCGCCCGAAGGCACCGGCCCGGCCGAGCGGCGGCCGCTCCACAACACCGGCATGATCCTCGACGAGGCGGTGATGGCCAAAGGCGTCGCCCTCCACTGCCTGTTCGCCGAGCGCTTCCTGGCCAACGGCTTCGACTGACCAATGTCCTGATTGTGTGATGCCGCGTTGGCCTCAGTCGCCTTGCCGCATGAGCAGATCGTCCGTCACCTCCATCAGCAGCAAGGGCTCGGCGGACGCCTCGGCGATCGCCTCGACGAAGGCGGCGCGGGTCGCCGGCTCGTCATAGACCATCTTCGCGTCGAAGGCGGCCCGCCAGGTCGCTTCGTCGGGCCATTCGGCGACGCCGATGAAGCGCCCGTCCGCCGCGCGGTGCAGGCGCGAGCCGAAGCTGCCATATCGGGCGGTGATCAGCTCCGTGCCGCGGCGCCAGGCGGCGCGGAACTGCGCCTCCTTTCCGGGCACCACCCGCCACGCATAGACCGCGACGAACATCTCGGCTCTCCGTGCGCGCGGCCGTATCAGGCGCTGCCTTCCAGGCTCGACGAGAAGGCGGCGATCTCGCCCGGCCTGCGCAGCATCTTGTCGACCTCGCCGGCATGGACTTCCTCGGCGTAGATCATCTTGCGCGCATATTCCTCGAGCAGAACGGAGCGGCCTTCCACGGCGGCGAGCAGCTCCTTGTAGAGCGCCAAGGCGCGTCCCTCGGCCTCGAGCGCCTCGCGCAGGATCTGGCCGACATCGTGCTTGTGGCTGTCGAGCAGAGGACCGACCTCGAGCGAAGGATAGGCGCCGAACAGGGTGACCATCTCGCCGGCTTCCTGTGCGTGCAGCAAGGATTCGTCAGCCTGACTCCTCAGCCAGGAGACGATCGGAATGCGGCCGAAGCCGAACACCAGGAACGAATAATGCGTGTAGCGGACGACACCCGCCAATTCCTGCTCGAGGATGCGGTTGAGCAGGCCCACCACCCGATTCTTGTCGATCTCCGCCATCGTCTCCTCCTCGGCTGTCCTGCGTCTCGTGCGGCACTGTCCCGGTCCGGGCTGCGCGTGGAGCAGTCTTTCGGTGCCGGACGGTGAGGGACCGCGGCGCCGGCTTGATCGGCCGGGCCGCCCGACTCTGAACCTTTTGACCTTTCAACGCCAGCGGCCGGGTGCGGTGCCGCTTTGGCCTCCCGACCCGCCGCTGGCGCCGGCTCTAGCGGATTTCGACGGTCAGATGGCCGATCTCGTGAACCGGCCGCAGCCGCTCGCGGATCGCCGAGGCGGAAACCGGCCCGATCACGTCGACGATCGCCGCCCAGGCTTCCGGCCCGATCCGCCAGACGTGGAGGTCGGCGATGCGGGCGTCGCCCGGGCCTTCGACGCAGAGACGGATCTCCCCGACCAGCTGCTGGTCGGCCGTATCGAGCAGCACCGCCGCCGTGTCCCGCACCAGCGCCCAGGACCAGCGCGCGATCACGATCGCCCCGACGATCCCCATCGCCGGATCGAGCCACACCCAGCCGAAATAGCGTCCCCCGGCCAGTGCGAGGATGGCGAGCACCGAAGTGAGCGCGTCGGCGAGGACATGGACGTAGGCAGCGCGCAGATTATTGTCCTGCCCGGCGCCATGTCCCGGATGACGGTCCCCATCGTGATGATGATGGTCGTGCGCGTGACGATGCCCGCCGGCGAGCAGGGCGGCGCTGGCGAGGTTCACGAGCAGCCCGAGGATCGCGATCCAGATCGCCTGGCCGAACGCGATCCTGGTCGGCTCGGCCAGCCGCACCGCCGATTCGACGCCGATGCCGAGCGCGATCAGCCCGAGCACGATCGCCGACGCGAAGCCCGCCAGATCGCCGACCTTGCCGGTCCCGAAGGTGTAGCGCGCGCTCGCCACATGGCGCTTGGCATAGGCATAAGCGAGCGCGGCGACGCCGAGCGCGCCGGCATGCGTCGCCATGTGGAAGCCGTCGGCGAGCAAGGCCATCGAGCCGGTCCAATAGCCGGCGAGAATCTCCGCAACCATCATCGCGGCGGTGAGCAGGACGACCCAGCGGGTGCGCCGGGCATTGTCGTCATGGGACGCGCCCAGATAATCGTGGGCGTGAATGTAGGCGCCGATATCGCTGCCGCTCATCGTGCGCGCCTAACGGCCGTAGCGGTGGAGGAGGGCGGCAAGCTCGTCGGCGGCCTGCCTGCGCTGCTCGTCGGTCAGATCGGGCGCGGCGACATGCTCGCGAAGGTGCTCGGCGACCAGCTCGTCCATCAGCCCCGCGACCGCGCCGCGCACGCCCGCCACCAGGTGCAGCGTCTCGCCGCAGGAGGCGTCCGACGCGACATAGCGCTCGATCGCCGCCACCTGGCCCGCGATCCGCCGGATTCGCGCCAGGACCTTGTCCCGATCTCGCGCCATATGTCCCATAGGGTAGGGGGCTATCCTATACAGGTCGAGAACGCAATCCCCACGGCCGGCTCGCCGCTGCGATGGGACGGCGATCTCAACCACTCCTCCGCCGTGGCGACCTTTTCGTCGGCAACGGGCTTGCGCGAATTCTTCGGGATGTTATCTCGTGACCCATGACTCGGCTGCTGACCCTGCTGATGGTGCTCGCCTTCGTGGTTTCGCAAGGGACCTCGTTCGCGGCGTCGATCTGCCGGCACCAGAGCGCGCAGGGCCATTCCATCGCCCTCCAGAGCCATGACAGGAAGATCGCATCCCAGGCCTTCACCGAAGAAGCGGCGGGCTCGGTCGCCTCGAAGAAAGGGTCGCCGGCCGATGCCGGCTCACCGTCGCCCGCGAGCGACATGCTGGCGCCGGCGACTTTCGTTGCGCCGGCCCGCATCGCCGACGCGGTCCGCAGACGGCTGACCGACGCGCCGCGGCTTCCCGGCACCTCGGTCCGGCCGCTGCTCCCACCTCCCCTCGGCTGAGTCGCGGCCTGCCTCAGGGCAGGCCCCGGGCGCCGGCGTGCACATCGGTTGTGCGCCGTTCGGCGCCCGCTTTCCTTCAGCCGGACATGCTCCGGAGCTGATGCTTCGCGCTCGTCGAGCGCTTTCGCTGTCATCCAGACAGCCGCCAAGACCGGAAATTTCACCATGTCCCGATCCACCATTCTGATTCGCGCGGCCTCGGCCCTGATCCCCCTCGCCGCTCTCGCAACTGCCGCGCAGGCCGAGGAGCCGGCCGCCGCTGCTTCGACCGCATCTCCCGAGCCCGCCGCGGCGCCCGCTTCGGCGCCGTCGGCCGACGCCCCCGCCGCGAATAGCGACATCGTCGTCACCGCGCGGCGGCTGGAGGCGGCGCGGGCCTCGATCCAGCCGAGCCTCGGCGCCACCGATTACGCCATCTCCAACGCCACCATCCAGGCGCTGCCGGGCGGCGACAACCAGCAGCTCAACCAGATCCTGCTGCAGGTGCCGGGCGTGGTCCAGGACGGTTTCGGCCAGTTCCACGTCCGCGACGATCACGGCAATCTGCAATATCGGATCAACGGCATCATCCTGCCCGAGGGCCTCGCCGTGTTCGGCCAGACGCTGTCGCCGCGGCTGGTCGAGAAGTTCGACCTGCTGACCGGCGCGCTTCCCGCCCAATACGGCCTGCGCACCGCCGGCGTCGTCGACATCACCACCAAGTCCGGCCTGCTCAGCAATGGCGGCGCGCTGTCCCTCTACGGCGGCAGCAACGGCACGATCGTGCCGAGCCTCGAATATGGCGGCTCGAGCGGCGGCACCAATTTCTACCTCTCGGGCGAGTATCGGCGCAACGACGTCGGCATCGAGAGCGTCGACGGCTCGCGCCACCCGCTGCACGACAGGACCGATCAATATCACGCCTTCGCCTATGTCGATCACATCATCGACGCCGAGAACCGCATCTCCTTCCTCGGCGGCTATGCGGACCAGAAATTCCAGATTCCGAACCCGCGCGGGCTCCACCCGGACGGCACGTTCAGCGTGGGCGGACGGACCGACTTCCTCAGCGACAATCTCGACGAGCGCCAGCGCGAGCGCACCGCCTTCGGCCTGATGAGCTTCCTCCACAGCGCCGGGCCGCTCTCGCTCCAGGCCTCGGTCTTCGTCCGCCAATCTTCGCTCGATTATTATCCGGACGTGGTCGGCGAATTGCTGTTCAACGGCGTCGCCCAGCGGGCGGCGAAGCGCGACCTCAATATGGGCGCGCAAATCGAGGGCGCCTACAAGATCAGCGAGGCCCACACGATCCGCGCCGGCGCGATCGTCAGCCGCGACCGCGGCACCAGCAACACCACCACCCAGGTCTTCCCGCTCGACGCCAATGGCGACCAGGCCGGCGAGCCCTTCGCCATCGTCGACAACAGCGCCGCGACCGAATGGATCTACTCGGCCTATCTGCAGGACGAGTGGCGGATCCTGCCGCGGCTGACGCTGAATCTCGGCGCGCGCTTCGACGCCTATCACGGCTATCGTTCCGAGCAGCAGCTGAGCCCGCGCGCCAATCTGGTGTGGACGCCGGGGGCCGGCACCACCATCCATATCGGCTATGCCCGCTATTTCTCGCCGCCGCCCTTCGCCAATATCGCCACGCCGACCGTGGCCAAGTTCCAGGGCACCAGCGCCGAGGCGCCGGGACTCCGGAGCACCACGCCCTTCGCCGAGCGGCAGAATTATTTCGACGCCGGCCTCCAGCAGAAGCTCGGCGCCTTCACCATCGGCATCGACGCCTATGACCGCAAGTCGCGCAACCTGATCGACGAGGGCCAGTTCGGCGCGCCGATCATCCTCACGCCGTTCAACTATCGCGACGGCCGCATCCGCGGCATCGAGGGCAATCTGAGCTACGCCCAGGGGCCGTGGCTGGCCTATGCCAACCTCGCTTACGCCAAGGCGCAGGGCCGCAATATCGTCTCCAGCGAGTTCAACTTCGATCCCGCCGACCTCGCCTTCATCCGGAACCATTATATCTATCTCGACCACGACCAGACGTGGACCGGCTCCGCCGGCATCGCCTATCGCTTCCTCGACGGCGCGCTGGCGGGAACCAAGTTCGGCGCGGACATGATCTACGGCTCGGGCCTCAGGACGACCCCGGATCTGGGGCCGCCCAATGGCGGCCATCTGCCCGGCTACACCCAGGTCAATGCCAGCCTCAGCCACCGTTTCGCCTCGCTGGGGCTCGACCTCCGCTTCGACGTCGTCAACCTCTTCGACAGGGTCTACAAGATCCGCGACGGCTCGGGCGTCGGCGTCGGCGCGCCGCAATACGGCCCGCGACGCGGCTTCTTCGCGGGCATCACCAAGACCTTCTAGGCGATGGCCAGGGTCCGGCCAGCGGGACCGGCGCGCCGGGCTCCGCCGGGAAGCCCAAGCGCAAGGCTGGAAACAATGATCCTGCGCGTGCTGGCGACGGCGGCGAAGCCGATGGGCACCTACGACATCATGCCGGCCATCGCCCGGCTCGAGCAACGGTCGATCTATCCGAACCAGGTCTATCGGGCGCTGGAGCGGCTGATCGGGGCGGAGCTGGTCGACCGGGTCGAAATGTCGTCCGGCTATCTGCTGCGGCGGGGGCTGCGGGGGGTCATCCTCATCTGCAGCCTCTGCGGCGCCGCCTTCCAGGCCGATGCCGGGCCGCTCCATGCGGCGCTGCGCGAGGCGGCGGAGCGGCATCGCTTCAACGTGGAGAGGATGATCATCGAGGCCTCCGGCCGCTGCTCGGCTTGCGCAACATCCCGGCAGGTCTAGAGGGTGCCACGGCCCTCTACCGCGACGGTAACGCAGTCATTCAGCGGCGCTTACCTCGACTTTAGCGCGTGTCGCACGCATTGCCGTCCGGGCGCCGCCCCCTAGCTGTTTAGTCCCGGCATTTGGTGGGTCGGTTCGACCGCTGTCGGCGATTTCGATGCGGACGCGGCCGCCGGGCAGGCCGGCGAAGGCGCGCGACCCGCGGTCGAGCGAATCATCCCCCCTCAAACCGCATGTCAGCCGCAACCGAAATGCGTGGCTCGTCCGTCAAGGAAGGCAGGACGTCATGGAAGATGTGCGACGGGAATATGAACAGCGAGCCCGCGACAGGCTTCAAGCGGCGGATACCCCAGGATGCACGATAGCCCGCGGTATATCTTTCACAGCCGCCCAACGTGAGCATCCCCCGGTCATCGTCCGCCAAGGCCACGCTCTTAGGCACCCGAACATAATAAACGGACGAGACATAAGCCTCGGGATGGATGTGCTCACCGTTCGATCCGTCCCGTCGGAGCACGGTGAAGCCATGATAGAGGCTGGCGGTCTGCGGTGGCGGCGGCAATGCGGTATCAAGGCCGTAGCGCGAGCCTTGCGCGACATAATCTTCGAGCGCGCCACGGACGAGGCGCAATAATGCGTCCAAAGCCGGTCGTCTGGCTGTGGTGGGGGAATAGGCAATTTCGAAATCCCGTTCGCCCGCAATGTCTCCGGACGGCCGGAGAATTTCCGCCGCCAAGGCCTCGTTGAACGCTTCGAGGGTACCGAACTCCTCGGGCGGCTCCATGGACATCCGGGCGACGTTTCTTTCGAGATCGATCAGTGCCCGCGTCTCCTCGACCCTTCCGAGACGGCTGAGCGCAATGGCGCGGTTCGCGCGCACGAGAGCGGTTTGCCGCAGACGAACCGGCAAGCAGTCGCAAAACTCGAGCAGCGGACCTCCGTCGACGTTCCGCGCGAGCGGACGAAGCAGCTCCCTAAGCCCGAACAGCTGATGATCGCCCAGCGCCACGCAGCGCTCGAACTGCACGCGCGCTTCCTCCTGTCGGCCCGCCTTGCGCAAAGCCGTGCCGTATCTGAGGCAGAGGACAGCCGACTCTCCCTGCGCCGCCAGCCCGCGAATGCAGGCGGAAATCGCTTCGGCGGGTCGCTTCAACTGCAAGTAGCAATGAGCAAGGGCCGCCCAATCGGTAAATGCCTGCGGTTCGAGGCGTGCTGCCTCTTCGAACATTTCGATTGCGTCAGGGAGGTCCCGCAACCGATACAATGCCCGGCCCAAACGGACACGAAGCGGGAACTGGTCTGGACGCACCGCGAGAGCGCGCCGCATCAGCGTTGCAGCCAGTCCCGGCGGCATTTCATCCCTGCGCGCCTGCTCCACCCAACGGGTAGCTGCTCTCACCATGTGGAACCGTAACTCTTGGCAGAAGGCAAATAAATACACTTTCGGCACCTGCGCGTCTTCTGCGGCCGCGCAGCCCGTCGCCGCTTCGAGCATTGCGGTCGATCCTGTGGATCGGAAAACCATTGGTGCGGCCGCCGCCGAGCTGCCGGACCACCTCATTAAAGATAGAGCGACCGCTCTTATCGGGGTATGCACCTCCTCGTACCAACGGGTAGCCTGGAGCAGTGCAGGATGGACTTCGGCGACCAGCTGCAGCGTTATTTCGGCACCACGGATCCGTCGGCGATCGCGCCGGGCGCGCTCGATGCCGGCCTCGACCGGATGCGGGTCGATTTCGGGCTGGAGAAGGATCGCGGCCGCCGCTTCGCCCTGTGGGCGCTGATGCACATGTTCGGCGGCGCTCCGGATCTCGACGTGGCGTTCAGCGACGAGGCCGATCGCGAGGCGGCGCGTAACTTCATGGACCTCGCCGCCCGCGCCGGCGAGGGCTGAGGGGGCCTATTCGGCCGGGCCCTTGTCCGTCGCCGGCTCCGCCATCGGCGCCAGCCAGGTCGCAAGGTCCCAGGCGTTGCGGATGCTGAGCATGAGCAGGGTGAGAGCGATGGCGGCCTGGCCGATCAGCGCCCAGTAGGCGTGCAGCCAGATCGCGGCCGCGACCGCGCCCAGCAGCAGATAGATGAAGGCGGGGGCGACCCCGTAGAAATATTTGTCGGTCCAGTGCGGCGCCTCGGGGACCCGGGAGCCGAGCAGGCCGTGTAGGATCCTCGCCGCATAGGCCGCCCCGGTCAGCGCCACCGCGCCGGCCACCGCGGCCGCGGCCGCGCGCGGCAGGTCCGGCACCATCGCCACGGCGCTCAGCACCACCACCGCGGCGAGATGGAAGATGATCGGCGTCAGATAGAGGCGCGCGCCGCGCTGGATCGTGGCGCGCTCGAGCCCCGCGGTCAGGCTCGACACCACGAACAGCAGGCCGATCAGCCCGGTCGCGGCCGAGCCGACCAGCAGATAGAAATTGTCCCAGTCGCGGAACATGCCGGCTCCTGACTACGTCGGAACGGCAGGACGGGACAAGAGCCGCCGCCGGCCTTCCCTATTCGAGCAGCCCCGAGGCGCGAAGGGCCGTTCCGGCGACAATCTGCGGCGGGCCCGCCGGCGCCGCTTCCGGTCCGCTCCGCCGCTTCCGCCGGCATCCGCGCGCGGCGGGCGCGGCGCGGCCGGCATGCAGCGGAGCGCCTGCGGCGATGCCGAAGAATTGGGCGATGCGGTCGGTCGAGCTCAGGCCGACGTCGAGCATGTGCGGCATGGCCTGGCCCGATTGACCCTCCTCCTCGCCCGGCATCAGCGGCGTGCCGTGGCCCATGCCGGTAACGATGAACTGCTCCACCGCCGGCTCGCCATGGACGTTCTGCCAGACCCGATGGGGATAGGAATCAACCTCATCGACGATGTCGGGTCCGTTGGCGAAGCCGTGCAGCCGGCACCATTGCCGCGCCAGCGCGTCGGCATTGCTCGGCACCACCGTCGCGTCGGCGGTGCCCTGCCAGATCGACACGCGCGGCCAGGGTCCGCGATGCGGCGAGGCGCGCCGGACGTTCGCCGCCAGCGCCTCGTCGCTGAGCCGGCTGCGGCCGCCCATGCAGTCGAACGCCTCGGCGATGCCGGAGGCGCAGCCATAGGGGATGCCGGCGAGGATGGCGCCGGCGGCAAAGACTTCCGGATAGGTCGCCAGCATCACCGACGCCATCGCGCCGCCGGCGGAGAGGCCGGTGACGAAGATCCGGCCGCGGTCGATCTCATGGCTCCTGGCCATGGTGCCGATCGCCTCGCGGATCGAAGCGGCCTCGCCCATGCCGCGCTGGGTATCGCCGACGGTGAACCAGTTGAAGCAGCGGCCCGGATTGTTGGCCGGGCTCTGCTCGGGGAAGAGCAAGGCGAAGCCGTGCCGGTCGGCCAGGCGCGACCATCCCGAGCCGAGGTCGTAGCCCTCGGCGCTCTGGCCGCAGCCGTGCAGGACGACGACCAGCGGCGCCGGGCCGGAAAGGCCCTCGGGAACGTAAGACAGCGCCCGCAGGCGCCCTGGATTGTGCCGCAGCCCGGAAAGCTCCTCGAGCGGCGGGCGGGGGGAGGGGGCGTCCGGGCCGCCCTTTTCCAGTCGCGATCCTCTGCGCGGCATCGAATCCACTCCTTACATCAACGCTCAACGAGCATGACGCCCATTGGTTGCTGCAGCGCAGCATACCGCTTCGGCGGCCGGAATCGTGTGCGTTTCAGTGCGGTGCAGATGCTGAAATCGAACCTCCCCAGGAGGGCAGCCACGGTGGAGGTGAACAATTCACATGACGAATCGATTGCCTTTTTGTTTCGCATGAGGTGGATTGCTCGTGCTGCGGTGCAGCATACACGATCCGGCAGGAGCGACCTTGGGCGATCATACGGGCCAGACACTCTCTCCTCAGCGGCTCTTCACCGAGCAGCTCGCCCGCAAGACGATTGCCGATCATCTCGGCGTTCCCGAACCGCTCGTGCTCGACCCGGTGGATTTTCGCGCTCTCGGCGCGGATTCGCTCGACATCGTCGAGCTGACCCTGGTGCTCGAGCGGGCATTCGACGTCAGCATCGCCGACGACGAGGCCCAGGGATGCACCAATGTGGGGGATGCCCTCGCCTTGCTGAGGGCCGCGGTCCGGCGGCGCGAAATTCGCCCGGCGAGAGCGGCAGGAGGCGTTCATGTCTAACGAGGACGCCATGTCCGACGAAGATAGGGCCTATTATCGCCGGCGCGCCGAGGAGGAAGTCGCGCGCGCCTGCGAGTCGGGGGATGCAAGATCGGTCCGCCTCCATTATCATCTCGCCAGCTTCTATCTGGAGCGTGTCTATGGCGCAGGCGATGACGGCGCCGAGGGCGTGAGGCCTCAGCCCTGACCGGGCGGGAATTGCCGGGAACAGGGACGGCCCTCCGCGCGCTCTTTCGCTTGCGCAACGAGCGTCGAGGAGCGGAATAGTTGGCGAGGAAGCGGGCGTTCGACGAGCTCTGGGGGGGCAGCGGCGGCCGCGCGTCGCGCTCCGGCTTCGAGCCGCTCGCTTCATGGCTGACCGACACCGGCACCGGCGAGCTCGGCCGGCGCCAGCAGGCCGCCGAAGCGGCCTTCCGCACCCTCGGCGTCACCTTCAGCGTCTATGGCGAGGAGGATTCGGCGGAGCGGATCATCCCGTTCGACATCATCCCGCGCATCTTCACCGCCCGCGAATGGGACAAGCTCTCGGACGGGCTCGAGCAGAGGGTGCGGGCGATCAACGCCTTCATCGACGACGTCTATGGCGAGCGGAGGATCATCGCCGACGGCGTCGTTCCCGCCGACATCGTGCTGGGCAATCCGCAATTCTGCATCCAGGTCGCCGGCGCGCGGCCGCCGCACGGCGTCTACGCCCATATTTCCGGCATCGACCTGGTCCGCACCGGCGCCGAGGAGTTCGTGGTGCTGGAGGACAATGTCCGCACCCCCTCGGGCGTCTCCTACATGATCGAGAATCGCGAGGCGATGCTCCGGCTCTGCCCGGAATTGTTCGACCTGTTCGCGGTCCAGCCGGTCGACAATTATCCGGACCTGCTGCGCGACACGCTCTATTCGGTGGCGCCGCCGGGCGCCCGCGACCCGGTCTGCGTGCTGCTGACCCCGGGCCACCACAATTCGGCTTTTTACGAGCACAGCTTCCTCGCCGACAATATGGGCATCGAGCTGGTCGAGGGCAGCGATCTCGAGGTGGACGACGATCTGGTCTGGATGCGAACGATCGACGGCCGCGTCCGCGTCGACGTCATCTACCGGCGGATCGACGACGATTATCTCGATCCGCTCATATTCAACCCGCGCTCGATGCTCGGCGTCCCCGGCCTGCTCGCCGCCTATCTCGCCGGCAACGTCACGATCGTGAACGCGCCCGGCAACGGCATCGCCGACGACAAGGCGATCTATTCCTACATGCCCGACATCGTCCGTTATTATTCGGGCGAGGAGGCGAAGCTGCCCAATGTCGAGACCTGGCGCTGCCGCGAGCCCGAGGCCCTGCGCTACACGCTCGACAATCTCGACAAGCTGGTGGTGAAGCTGGTCGACGGCTCGGGCGGCTACGGCATGCTGATCGGCCCCACCGCCGCGGCCGCCGAGATCGAGCATTTCCGCGCCGCGCTCACCGCCGAGCCGCATCGCTACATCGCCCAGCCCACCCTCGCGCTGTCGACCGTGCCGACGCTGACCGAGCAGGGCGTCAGCGCCCGCCACGTCGATTTCCGGCCGTTCGTGCTGACCGGCGCCGAGAATGTCTGCATCGTCCCGGGCGGCCTCACCCGCGTCGCCTTGCGCGAAGGTTCGCTGGTGGTGAATTCGAGCCAGGGCGGCGGCACCAAGGATTCGATCGTGCTGGCCGCGCCCGCCGGCGAGGAGGAGCAGCATGCTCTCCCGTACGGCGGCTAACCTCTACTGGATCGGCCGCTATATGGAGCGGGCCGAGTTCACCACCCGCCTCGCCGAGGCGACGCTGCGGCTGAGCTCGCTGTCCAGCGGCGCCCAGGCGGAGCGGGCGGCCTGGGAGAGCGCGCTGAAGGTGGTCGGCGAGGATGAGAGCTTCGCCGCGACCGCCGAGAATGCGACGCCGTTCAACGTCACCCGCTGGCTGCTGCTGAGCGAGGACAATCCCAATTCGGTGCGCTCCTGCCTCGGCATCGCCCGCGACAATGCGCGGGCGGCGCGCAACGCCCTGACCCGGGAAGGCTGGGAGGCGATCAACCGCGCCTGGCTCGACCTGCGCGGCCGCACCAGCCCGGGCGGCGGCCAGGCGGCGATGGGCCTGATCGACACGGTCAAGGCCGACACGCGCGGCTTCGAAGGCGCGCTGTCGCGGATGCTCCGGCGCGAATCCTATTGGTTCATGCGGCTCGGCTCGGTGATCGAGCGCGGCGACAACACCGCCCGGCTGGTCGACGTCAAATATTACCTGCTGCTGCCCGAGGGCGAACGGGTCGGCGGCACGCTCGACCGCGACCAGTGGACGACGTTGCTGCAGACCGTCTCCGCCCGCAACGCCTATCGCCTGCTCTACCGCGATTCGCTGAAGCCCTGGCTGGTCGCCGATCTGCTCATCTTCCGGCCGGAAATGCCGCGCTCGCTCGCCGCCTCCAGCGCCAAGACGGTGCAGCTGCTGAGCGATCTCGGCGGCAGCAGCGGCCGCCAGGGCGAAGCGGACCGGCTCGCCCGCCTGCGCCAGTCGCAGCTCGCCGACGCCGATATCGACCGCACCTTCCGCTCCGGCCTGCACGAGTTCCTGCGCGCCTACATTGCCGACAATGCCGCGATCCACCGTTCGATCGCGCAGCAGTTCAGGTTCGGCTGATGCGGCTCACCGTCCATTATGCCACGCTCTACGAATATGAGGAGCCGGCCCGCCACATCGTCCAGCTGCTCCGGGTCACGCCGCAGAGCTTCGCCGGCCAGAACGTGCTCGACTGGCGGATCGACGTCGACAGCGACGTGCGGCTGCGCGCCGGCCGCGACGGCTTCGGCAACCTCACCAACATGCTCTATGTCGACCGCCCGGTCGAGCGGCTGAAGCTGACCGTCACCGGCAATGTGCTGACCCAGGACATGGCCGGCGTCGTCCAGGGCCTGGCCGGCGAGCTGCCGCCTCTGGTCTTCCTCCGCTCGACGGCGATGACCGCGCCGTCGCCGGCGCTGGCCGCGCTGGCCGCGGAGGTGGATGGGCAGGGCAAGGGCGCGCTCGACAAGCTCCACCGCCTGACCGCCGCGATCCACGGCGGGATGCAGTTCGAGACCGAAAGCACCGCGGTCGACACGCCCGCGACCGCCGCGTTGGAAGCCGGCCACGGCGTCTGCCAGGATTTCACCCATATCTTCATCGCCGCCGCCCGGCTGCTCGGCATCCCCGCCCGCTACGTCTCCGGCCATCTCTTCCGCCGCGACGGCGCCCATAGCCAGGAGGCGGCGCATGCCTGGGCCGAGGGCTGGGTCGAGGATCTCGGCTGGGTCGGCTTCGATCCGGCCAACGGCATGTCCCCCGACGACGCCTATATCCGCGTCGCCGCCGGCCTCGATTATCGCGGCGCCGCCCCGACCGCCGGCGCCCGCTCGGGCGGCGGCGCCGAGGCGCTTTCGGTCGAGGTCGAAGTGCTGAAGGCGCGCCAGAAGGGACAGTTCCAGTCGCAGTCGCAGGTCCAGTCGTGAGCCCTGAAAGGCAAATCCCACGACGGGTGATTCAATCTGACCGTGACCGACCTAAACCACATCCTCGATCAGGCCGAGCGTCTTCGCTTCCTGCGCCTCGAGATACCAGTTGCACGGGGCGCGGCGGAGGACCTCCTCCATCGTCACCTCGGAGCCGCGGATCAGGCTCTCGAACCCCTCATTCTGGATGCGGATCGATTCGTCGATCTCGTTGAGGAGCGCGGTGACGGTGGCGACGCAGGAGGTGAGCGGACCCTCGACCTTGAGTGTCGAGCTCATCTTGCGCTCGTGGATCATCAGCCGCGCCCCGCGGGTCAGGAAGCGGTTGGGCCTGGCGAAGAAGCTCATGAAGGTGGTGCCGGCCGAATAGATCGCCGCCTTGCCGAGGAAGACGATGCGCCGCCCCGGCTCGATGTCGCTGTGGAAGCGTATGTCCTCGCCCATCATCCGCGCAACCTCGGGATCGCCGCCGAGCGTCGACAGCTCGACCACGACCAGCCCTTCCGCCGGCGCGGCGGCGAGCTGCCGGCGGAAATCGGCGTACATCTGATAATCGACCGTGCCCGACAGCAGGATCGCCGGCTGCCGGAACCGGTCGGGGGTGAGCCGCTCGGGACGCATGGTATCTCCATCGGGAAACTTGGGGAGCCGAACTGCGCCGGCCGCGAACGGTTCCGCCTCAGGCGCGGGGCTGCGGCTCCAGGAAGATCATGGGGCCAGGCCTTCGGCATAGAGCCGCTGCACGAACTTGCCGGTCGGGTGCGCGCGCAGCTCCCGCAGGAGGCCCGCCACGGGCGGGGGCATCGCCTCGGGCGCGGGCATCGCCGCGCCATAGCCTTCGGGGAGCAGCAAAGGCGCGCTGGCGGCGGCGAGGCCGATATCGCCGATGGTGAGGCGGTCGCCGCAGAGATAGGGCCGGCCGTCGGCGATCCTTTTGCCGGTGAGGTCGAAAGTGGCGCGGATCCGCGCCGCCGCCTGCTCCGCGCGCTCCGGCGACAGGCGCAGGAGCAGGCGGAAGAGCAATCTCAGCAACGGATAGGCGACGGGAAGGAGGTGCTTTTCGCCCTGCCCCACCGGCGCGGCGAAAACCGGCTTCATCAGCTCGCCATGCGGCAGCAGGTGGAAATAGGCGAAGGCCGCCGCGTCGGCGCCGATGCCGCCATTGTACAAATCCCAATCCGCCTTCACCTGCGCCGCGAGCGGCCCGTCCGGTGGCACCAGCCGGCGCTCCGGCGGCAGCATTGCGTCATAATGCTCGGCGATCGCCCAGGGGCCGGTCAGGGCCGGGCCGGCCCCGTAGAGCAAGGGCACCTGGCCCTTGCCGCCGTGGAAGAGGGTGAGCAGCGACGCCCAGGGGAGCAGATGGTCGCTTTCCCGATAGTCGACGCCGTAATGGCGGAGCAGCAGGCGCGACGTCTCGCTGTCGACCATCGGCGCGAAGGTCAGCAGCGTCCGCCGCGCGTCCGCCGCGCTGGTCATGAGTCGAACGCGACGTGGAAATGAACCGGAAAGGGCGTCCCGTCATTGTCGATCCGGCCCGCCGCGCCGTCCGCGCGGCGCAGGTTCCGCTTCGCCAGCAGCGGCTTCAGGATCGCCGGCAGGCTGGCGCGATTGAGATAGGCGCCGAAGCAGGCGTGGAGGCCGTAGCCCCAGAGGATGTAGGTCTCCCAGGGCCGGTCGGTGCGGAAGCTGTTCGGGCTGGAAATGGCGAGCGGATCGAACATCGCCGAGAGGTTCGAGGCCATCACCATCGTCCCTTTCCTGATCCTCCGCGCCCGTACCCGGCCCTCGGCGATGGTCGCGTCGCGCATCGCCCGGCGGTAGACGACCGGGTTGAGCGGCCGGAAGCGCAGCGCCTCGAAGACATGGGCCGCGACCAGATCGTCGTCCCCCGCTTGGGCCGCCGCGCAGGCGCCGGCCAGCGCGTCCGGCCGGTCGAGCAATTCGTCGAGGGCGAGGTTGGCGGCGGCGGAGGTGGTCGGCAGCTCGCCGATCAGGAGGCCGATCAGATTGTTGCGGATGTCGCGGTCGCTCATCCCGGGCAGGCCGCCCGCCTGCATGACGAGACAGCGGCCGAGGATGTCGTCGCGGGCGCCGCCCTCCGCCTTGCGGGCGGCGATATGGCCGTCCATCCAGGCGCGGAAGGCGGCGGCGGTCTTTTCCGCTTTCGCGTCGAACGCCGGGTCGGCCTTGAGGTCGAGGAACAGATATTGGAAGAGCGTCGTCGTCCAGTCGATGATCTCGGCTTGCGACGGCCCCGGCGTTCCGAAATAATGATCGAGCAGGCGGGCATTGGCCGGCAGGCTCAGCATCTGCGGCACGTCGATCGCGCCGGGCGCGGCGGCGACCAGGGCCTCGGCGGTGGCGGCCATGAACGGCGCGACCACGGCCGGCACGTCGTCGCGCCGCACCGCCAGCCGCATGTTGGACACGTCGCGCGTGTAGCGGGGCGTGTCCTGCATCCCCAGGAAGAAGTTCTCGCCGCCGGTGATCGTCTCCATCCGCGGCCCGTAGACGACGCCGAAATCCTCATCCCGGCTCAGCACGTCGATGACGTCGGCGCGGCGGGCGACGAAGGCGGTGCCGTCATTGTCATAGGCGGTGATGATCCTGGTCTTCAGCACCAGGTTCGGCACGAACAGGCGCGCCACCGCGAAGGCGCGGCGCAGGGAAGCGGGCGCGGTCAAGGCGGCCTTGAGCCGGTCGGCGAGCGTGCCGCCGCCGCCGAACAGGGCGCCGATGCCGGTGCCGATCAACGCGAGCAGGCCGAGGATGCCCTGGCCGATCAGCAGCAGCCGGCGCCACAAGGGCACGGGAAGGTTCAGCAGCCATTGCATGACGGGACTCCTCGATTGGGGGCGGGGCCGAATTCAGGTCGGGTCGACGATCCCCATCCCGATCATCCGGAGCGCGGTCATGCTCGGGATGAAGAAATAGTCGCCGCCGCGCGGCTCGACGAATTGCGGCATGCGGTCGCAGATGAAGGGGCGGCCCGCCCCGCTAGAACCGCCGCCGTCCGCCGGATCGGCGGCGATGACCAGCTTCGAATCCGCATCATGATTGCCGACGAGCGGGCAGGTGTCGCTGCCGGCGTTGAAATCGAGCCCGTACTGGATCCATTGCTGCTGGACGAACTCGAACTGGCGGAACAGGCTGGTGCAGATGGCGAGGAAGATGATGCCGTGCTCGCGATCCGCCGACGGCGCCGCGGGATCGTAGCGGCCATAGGGAAGGCCGCGGCGAAGGATGCGGCGGCGGTTGACGAGGACGGAGCCGTCCCCGGTCTTCGGATCCGCCGGAAAGCGGGGGCCGATCATGTCGCGCGGATTGCCGCGCCGCAGATGCGAGGTGACCGGGCAGACGGCGCCGGACGGGTCGCCGCGATAGGTGAAGTCGGTGAACTTCAGCGCGATCTGCGCGAGCTTCGGCTTGTCCTCCCGCTTATGCGCGTCGGCGAGCTCGGCGTTGAACTGCTGCCAGGCGGTGAAGGTCGGCGCCGCGATCAGCGGCACGCCGTCGCTCCAGCGTCCGACCAGTTTCGCCTGCACCGTCTCCCTGCTCTGGGCATGATCGACCTCGAACAGGCGGGCGTAGCGGGCGGCCTGTTCATCGAGATAATCGGCAAAGGCGCGGACGTCCTCGTGCAGCTTGCGATAGGCCATGAAGGTGCCGTTGCGGCTGAACTCGATCGGCATCGCCGCGCCCGGTATCTCCTGCGCCTCGTCGGCATGGCCGAGCAGGAACTCGCCGGTCGCCAGCGGCGCCCAGCTCTGGTCGGGCAGGATCTTGCCGCCGCCGACGACGCGCAAACGCTCGGCCTCGCCGGAGAGCTGGCCCTTGAAGACGGGATCGCCGAAGCCGTCGGAGAGGCCGAAATGCTCCTTGTTGGTCGGCCAGATGGCGCCATTCTCCTCGCGCAGGATCGCCGACATCTCCTGATATTCGGCCTGGTCCGGCCCATGGCCCTTGAGCAGGGCGACGCCGCCTTCGGACGCCGCGCAAAGGTCGCGCACGCGCTGCGTCTCCGCCTCCAGCTCGGCGACCGGCGTGCCATCGGGGTTCATCTCGGCGTTGAGGGAGACGAGGATGTGGACACGCGCCTCGCCGCGCGAGTTGCGCCAGATCGCGTCCCTTTTGTCGAGCCAGATATCGTCGCCGAGCAGGGCGGCGCGCTGCTCCATGCCGTCGATATATTCGTCGGGCATGCCGCGCAGCGTCCGCGTCGGCACCTGGAGGGCGGCGAGGCCGAAGAAGGTGAAGGCGATGTTGATCGCCACTCTCGGCTTCATCAGCTGCACCTCGCCCGGATAATCGGGCACGCCCTCGGCGCGGACGACGTCCTTGACCCGCGGGTTGCGGGTGCGGAGCAGGGGCTCGCCGCGGTCCGGATTCTTCCAGCGCGCGGCGGTCGTGATCTTCGGCCGCAGCGCCTCGACGAAGGCGCGCCCTCCGGCCGGGTCGCGGACGTTGAGGAAGAGGTAGCGCGCCTTGGGGAAGCCCTGGCGGCCATAGGCGCGAAGAATGCCGCCCTGGATGTCGGCGAGGTCGAGGGCGGCGCTCACGATGCGGCTCCCGGGAAGAGGCTGCGGATCACGGCCGGCTTCTGGGTCGGCCCAGCCAGATCGTCCGGCCGATGGGCATCGAGAAAGCCGCGGAAGGCGGCGCCGGCCGCCGCCGGATCGCCATCCTGCTGCGTGGCGGCGAAGCGGGTGAAGGCCTGTTGCAGGTAGAGCGCCTTGAGCACGCGGGGCAGGGGGACGTCGGCCGAAGGGAAGGGCTTGCCGCCCCGGCGCATGATCAGGAAATAATCGACGACCAGACCGAGGATGAGGAGGGCGATGCCGAGCAGGACGCCCATTCCCCACGACCAACGGTGCATCGCGGCGCCGACCAGCGGCAGGACCAGCCCCGTCAGCGGCAAAGCAGCGAGGAGGAGCGTCGAGATCGACGTCAGCGGCGGCGCGCCCGGCCAGTAATCGTTGAACGGCATCGTCGTCTCGACCTCGCAGGGCAGGAGGAAATCGGCGAAGCTCGCGGCGTCGCGCACCTGCGAGAAGTCGTAGCAATAGGTGAAGACCGCCCTCAGCTCCTCGGCCATGAGCCCCCACAGATGTTCGAGATAGGCGCGCGGCTCGCCCGAGCCGGAGGGATCGGCGGGGTCGAAATCGATCATCACCAGCAGATAGGGGCAGGCGAGGACGTCGTGCGCCTGGGCCTTGAGCAGATCGGTGCCTTCGAGCGCGCTGAGCAGGGCGTCGGCGCGGTCACGGCCGTTGTAGAAAGGCTGGTCGAGCACCACCAGGCGGCAGAAATGGGTGCGGGTCGAGCGGGCGAAGGGGCTCTGGATGCCGACCTCCTCGGCCGCATGCGACTGGAGCGCGGTCGGCAAGGTCTCCAGCGCCTCGCGCACCATGTGGATGGGGGAGCTCTTCATTCCCTCATGCTCGACGATGCCGCGATTGCAGACCGGCACCAGAGCGGTGAAGAAATAATGGCCGCCGTCGAAGCTAGGCATTGGGGGTTCCTTCGCTGGCGGCCGGCCGGGCCGGATCCGGCGGCAGCGGCGCCGCCTCCCCGGTCCGGGCCGGCGTGCCGACGATTGCGCCGACCGCGTCGCGGACCTCCTTCTTCAACGCTTCGTCGCCCTCGGCCGCCGAGGCCTGGACGGTCGCCGCCGCGACGGCGTGAAGCACGTGCTGCGCGGGCGGCGGACCCTCGCCCCTCGGCCCCCAGCGCTTGCGTACTTCCGCGCAGCGGTGGAGGTCGGCGGCGGCGGTGTCGCAGCTCGCCACCGGCGCATAGCCGGGTGCGCCGAGGCCGCATTGGGCGGCGAGAAGGATGCGGCGATAAGCCTCGGCCAGCGCCGCATCATCGGCCTTGGGATCGATCGCCTGAAGCGATGCGGCGAGCTTCAGCGCCAGCTTGATGTCGCGCTGGGCGCTGCCGGGCGTCGCATTGTAATAATAGCCGGTGTCGACCTGGTTGGCGCGGATATAGTTCTTGAACGGCGTGATCGGGATCGAGTTCGGATATTTGGTGCTCGAATACCAGAAGAGATCGAGCCCTCCCGGAATGCCGTCGGCGAAGGCGTCGATATACTGGTCCCAGGTGCCGTTGAAGTTGCTGCAGAACAGCATCAGGTCGTTCTGCGGCGGCCGCTGGCGCTGGCCTCGTTCCGGCCACTGGTCGCGGCGGATGATCACCCAGCGCGCGAAGTGGATCAGCGACAGGCCCAGCAGCCCCGACAGGGTCTGCGGCAGCGCCCGCGAGAGCATGAAGATGAAGCGGTTGATCCAGGTCGCGGCCGGCCGCATCGGCGTGACCACGTTCATCCCGTAAGCCTTGCCGGCGACGTTAGACATGGGCGCGCTCCCGGGCGGCGTGGCGGACGGGATTCGCCATGGAAGAGGAAGAAGGACGGCCGCTCCGGCCCGCATTCGCGTAAGTCACGAAAATAGCCCCCCTTTTCGAACCCCGGACGCCGCGGAAATCAGCTAAAGCTCAAGAGAATCTCCGCCTGGTCCCCCCGCAGGATCGGCAGAGTGGCACGGCGGCGCCAATGTCGGCAACCCGGTAACTTACAGGGTGGCGTGCAGCATGGCGAAGAATTGCCGGTCGTGGCAGATTCTTCGCTGGGAGGTTTGGGAAGTCCCGCCGCAGGCATCCAGATTTTCACAAGACAAGCCTGCGGCTCCGGGGCCGGCGACGCGTCGCAGGCGACGGCCGCATCTTGCCGGCCGCCTGCGCCGCGTGGAAGCGCCGCGCCGCGCCAGGCATCACTGGGCGGCGATCTCCGTCGCGCTCCCGCGCCGCGCGAGCGCGATCGCCCTGCTGCGCTGGGCGGCGACGGCGGCCAGCGTTTCGGCCCGGCACCGGACGGCGGCATTCCTGCCGTGGAGATCGACCTCGGACGAGTCGCCGCAGGCAAGCGCCACGACGGCGCGGACGCGGCGGTCCATTGCCGAAATGCCGGCCGGGCTGCGGAGATCGAGATCGGCGGTGCGCACGACGAGGATCGCGGAGACGGGCGGTTGCGCGACCGCGGGCGCTGCCGTCACGGCGATTGCGAAAGCGGCGAGGGAGAGGAGGGTCTTCATGGCTTTTCTCCATGCTCATGTTCACGCCCGATCGGCGCTGCCCTCCAGATAATCTCAGTTGCAATTTGAAACTAACAACGATATCGCGGGTTCGTTCTGCAAAAGTGCAGAGGCCCCGCTGGACTGGCCCCAATGCTCGACTGGAACGACCTGCGCTCTTTTCTCGCCGTCGCGCGCACGGGCAGCACGCTCGCCGCGGGACGCGTGCTGCGGGTCAGCCAGACGACGGCGGCGCGGCGGGTTGCCGCGCTCGAGGCGGAGCTGGGCCTCTCCCTCTTCGAACGGCGGCCGGGCGGCTATCGGCTGACGCCGGCCGGTGGAGCCTTGGTGGAGCAGGCCGAGCGGGTCGAGACGGCCGCTGGCGGGTTCGCCGACGCCGCCGCCGCCCAGTCGCGCGACGTCAGCGGGACGGTGCGGCTCACGCTCGAGGAGATCTTCGCGGTCACCCTGCTAGGGCCGATCCTGCGCGACCTTCACGAAGCCAATCCGGACATCCGCATCGAGCTCGACACGAGCGAGGAGGTCCGCGACCTCGCCGCCGGCGCCGCCGACGTGGCGCTGCGCAGCGCCGACCGGCCGACCGGGGGCGGGCTCGTCGGCCGGCGCCTCGCGACCGCGGGCTGGGCGATTTACTGCAGCCGCGACTATGCCGCCCTCCACGGCCGTCCGCGCACGCGCAAGGCGCTGCGCGGACATCCGCTGATCGGCGGCGGCGGCCCCGGCGTCTGGCAGGCCTATCGCGCCTGGCTGGAACGGAACGATCTGGTCGACGCGGTAACGGTGCAGCATGGCAGCACGAGCGGTCTCCTTTCGGCCGTGCGGGCCGGTGCGGGACTCGCGGTCCTGCCGACGCTGGTCGCCGGCCTGGATCCGGATCTGCTCCAGTGCCTGCCGCCCAAGCCGGACCACGATATGGGGCTTTGGCTGCTCACCCACGAGCGCCTGCGGCATACGCCGCGGGTGCGGGTGGTGATGGACTTCCTCGCCGAGCGGCTGACCGGACTGGCGCGGCAGCGGGATCGGCTCGCGGCGGCGGAGGCGGAAGCGGCTATCCTGACGGAGCCGGCAACCCCCGCCCGCTTGGCCTAGGGTCGCGCAGGCAATGCCGAAACGGGCCGGAACGGCTTTGCCCCTCCCCGTGGCCGGGAAGGGGCAGTCCTTGCGTCCGAAACGCCTGCTCTCAGGCGGTGACGATCGCCCGGTCGAGGACCGGCAGCTTCGCCCTGAGGCCGGCGGGGAGCGGCGTCACCACCGCGCGCCGGGCGCTGTGCCAGAAGGCGGAGAGCAAAAGCAGCGCCGAGCCGATGACCAGGGCGGTCAGCGCCAGGTTGAGCTCCGCCGCGCCCGCCGTCTCGAACAGCCGGCTCAGCGCCCACAGCACGTAGGCGAGGGCGGAGACGAGCAGGGCTCGCCGGTCGACCGCCAAAGCCGTCAGCGCGAACAGGACGTAGAGGCCGACCACGACCAGCGCACCGCCCGCCGAGCCGCCGCCGTCGGCGAGGCCGAGCAGCTTGAACACCGGATGGACGATCATCGGCGCCGCCAGCAGATGCAGCCAGAAGGCGACGTCCGAGCGGCGCGTCTCCCGCCGCGGGT